>CALWTV010000104.1 GCA_944384555.1 uncultured Clostridia bacterium
TAAATTTATCGGATACAAGTTCAGCGGCAAAATCAAGCGGTTCAGCGACTCCGGTAAGTAAAGTTTCACACTTATCGTTAGCCTGCTTTAAATGAACCATTGATGAAAGCACGTTCTTTAAAACAATATTGTTTACGCCTTTATTGCCTATGCTGTATAAAGGACCTTCAACAGTACCAAGAGCGGGCGCGTAATTTTCAACCGCACTCATATAATCGGCGAATGTGGTGTGTTTAACGGTTACATCTGGGAAATTCTTACGGATAAGGTCTAAAATTTTAGGAAGATGAATATCCGCGTCGATATGGTCAACTCCGTCCATCATAAGGTATGCGGGAGAAGTTGCCTGTTCGTCATATCTATCAAGCAAAGCTTTTACTCTTGCGATAATCTCATCTTCATGTCCGTCATAGCCGCATACTTCAAACGGTTCGCGCACTGCAAAATAATAGTTGCTGTATGCGCGGTCGCGGCAAAGCTTGAAGGCGGTTACTTCACTTCCATCAGTGCCTTTCCAAGTGAAAGCATCTTTCGGATAATCTGCTATTCCACGGAACATTGATGCGCTTTTTATGTTGAATCCGCGGAGAATCTGCGGGAACTGACCGTTATGACCGAAAATATCGGTAACATATCCGTTTCTCATTGGCTCAACGCCGTACTCGCGGCAAATTTCAAAACCGCGTTTGAAGTTTCTTACGATACTTTCGCCTGAAACCAAAAATTCGTCTGGCATTACATACCAAGGACCTATAATTATTCTGCCGTCGCTGATTAATTTTTCAAGACGGGATTTATTTTCCGGTCTTATCTGCAAATAATCTTCAAGTACAATTGTCTGACCGTCAAGGTGAAAATAGCGATATTCGGGGTCACGTTCCATTAATTCAATCAAATCATCAATCATTCGAACGAGTCTGAAACGGTAGTTCTGAAAAGTCTGATACCATTCTCTGTCCCAGTGAGTATGTGATATCACATATAATACTCTGTTTTCCATTTAATAAATTCCTTCCTTATATAGATAATACAGAAAAACATATTTTATATAGATTCAAATTGTTTTTTGTATTATAATAATATCAATAACATGATTTAATCCTTTGAATAATATGCATAACAAAAATACATATATATATATTATTATAACGCAAAAAACATATATAAAAATAGTCATATCGTATTACGATATTTTTTGAGCTTTTTTGTAAATATATTTGTGATATAATTATTATATTAACAAATTATATATGAGGAATTAATCTGATGAAAAAATTTATTACTATTTTTTTACTTTTATCCATGATTCTATCACCTACACTTGTTTCATGCTCGAATAATAGCTCGTCAGGAGATAATAACAAGACCGAAACAACACAATCTGGGGATTCTTCTTCAGATTCTCAGTCAGGCTCCGCTGAAACTGAAAGTGACAGAATTCAGCCTACTCTTCCGGATACAAAATACAACGGACAAGAAATCCGAATTATGGCTCATCCTTCTTCAGGTGGAGGTTGGCAGGAATGGTATTCCCGTGATGTAGATGCAGAAGAATTAAGCGGAGAAATAATAAATGACGCAGTATACGACCGTAACCTTGCGGTAGAAGAACGATTTGATGTTGTTATTACAGGCATTGAAGTTGCCGACCAGCCCGGAGACATTCAAAAACAGGTGCTCGCCGGAACAGACGATTTCCATATATCAACTGCGAGAATTCAATCTCTTCCCGCAACTGTTCAGGGCGGATATCTGGTAAATCTTTATGAAATGCCGTGGATTGATTTGACAAAGCCTTGGTATGACCAAACCGTTATTGAAAGCGCGTCTTTGTTTGACCAACTATATTACGTAACCGGCGACATGATTATTCTCGACGATGATTCTACTGCGGCTATGCTTTTCAACAAAGCATTAATTGAGGATATGGGACTTGAAAATCCATATGAACTTGTATCTGATAAAAAATGGACTTATGATAAGATGCTCGAAATGATGAACGGGGTTTCTGGCGATGTTGACGGAAACGGAAAAAACGATGAATTTGACCGATATGGATTTGTTTGGCAACATGATGCAGTAATTAGCATGATTCATGGCGGCGGCGTAAAAGTTGTTGAAAAAAATGCACAGGGAGTACCTGAAATAACACTTGAAAATGAACATGCATATGATGTTGTAAATAAAGTTTATGAACTTATGTCAAGCAAAACGGATTCACTTAATCTTCATTCATACGATGGAAAATATGAGGATATTTATGAGCTTCAGGCGGAAATGTTCAAGGAAAACCGTGCACTGTTCACATGGATTCGCATGAGAATGGTTGAAAGACTCCGTGATATGGAAGCCGATTTCGGTATAATTCCGGTTCCTATGTATTCCGAAACACAGGAAAGCTATTATAACACTCTTACAAAATATACTGCGGGAACAATTTGCATACCTCGTTCAGATGCACTTGATATGGATATGATAGGCGCGGTTGTTGAGGCGCTCTCCGCTGAAGGTATGTACACGCTCCGTGAAGCTTATTTTGAAAAGAACCTCGGTTCAAAAATTGCCCGTGACCCAGAATCAACAGAGATGCTTGAAATCATCATGTCAACGAGAGTTGTTGATACCGGTGATATTTACGATATCGGTGGACTTTCTGGATTAATGTACAGTCTTGATGGAATTACAAATTTCAGCTCTAACATTTCAAAGAAAATGAAGGCTGCTAACAAGTATCTTGAAAAATTCATTGAGTCTTTTGAAGAAATGGCAGAGGAAAACTAAAATTACTTAGGAGATGGCGTACATATGCCATCTCTTTTTTATTAATTAAAGTAAAAAATCAAAAATTACATTATCATTAAGCAGTGTTCGATAGCTAAATGAAGTATTCTGATTCACAAATAATTGTGCGAAATTAACCTTTGAAAATTTTTCTTAATAAAAAATATTCAAAAAATAATGTCCGCTACCATTGACAATATATACGAAAATATGTTATAATATTTCATAGAGTTTAGTTATTTACGATATTCAACATATTTTAATAATTATGCCAAAACTCCCGATAATACAAATTATAAATCAGTGACGGAGGTTAAAGTGAAAGCGCGCAAAACAATTCTTGTGACATCATGCAAGGGAGGAATCGGGAAATCCACAGTAACTCTGAACCTTGGAGCGGCACTCGCTGAACGCGGATTAAAAGTACTTATTATTGATTTTGACCTCGCTAATCGGTGCCTTGATTTGTTTTCAGGTCATGAAAACGATATAGTGTATGATTTCGGAGATGTTTACTTAGGCAGATTAAGTGCGGAAAGAGCGGTTATACAGTGCGGATTTGAAGGAAGACTTATGCTTTGCGCCGCTCCATGTGATGCAAAGATAGATATAAGTTCGGATATAACAGAAATATTGCGCACGTTTGAAAAAATAATTGATGCATCTGATGCCGAATATGTAATAATTGACTGTTCGGGAAGTGATGCGATGCCGTCAGAATTATCGGCTAAACTTGCAGACTCGGCAATTATAGTGACTTCTCACCAACCAGCCGCAATCAGAGCCGCGGAACATACAGGATTTAATTTGTATGACAGCGGTATAACAGAAATACGTCTCATAGTGAATTTTTTTGACTGCGCTTCTGTAAAAAAAGGTGAGCGGCGGGGAATAATTGAAATTATAGACGGCTGCCGCATTCAAATAATCGGTGCGGTTCCATATGATAAATCACTTGAAATCGCACAGGAAAAAGGAATAAATGCACTTCAACTTAAAAAAAGTGATGCCGGGTGTGCGTTTCGGAATATCGCCGCGAGGATATGCGGCAAAAATGTACCGCTGTTTTACGGTATGAAAAATTTCTCGAAACGAAAGTTATTTTTCTGAATACATAAA
>CALWTV010000105.1 GCA_944384555.1 uncultured Clostridia bacterium
TGAGCGATATTTGCAAACGGTCCGCCGTGAATAATTGCGGGAGTATTTTCGGTTGTCTGAACGAGATTCGGTTTTATAGCGTCTTTTAAAAGCGCAGCCATTGCGCCGTTTACTTTAAGGTCACGGCAGAATACGGGTGAGCCGTCATATTTGTACGCAACAAGGATTTTTCCAAGTCGTTCTTTTAAGTCAGAAATAGATTCCGCCAGACAGAGAATAGCCATAACTTCACTGGCAACTGTAATCATAAAATGGTCTTCACGCGGAATACCATCAGTTTTTGTGCCCAGTCCAACTACAATATTTCTGAGTGCACGGTCATTTGTATCGGTTACACGCCCGAATAATATTCTGCGTGGGTCAATACCGAGCTCATTTCCTTGCTGAAGATGATTATCTATAACAGCGCAGAGTAAATTGTTAGCAGCAGTGATAGCGTGAAAATCGCCGGTAAAATGGAGATTGATATCTTCCATAGGGAGTACCTGAGAATAACCACCTCCTGCGGCACCGCCTTTTATTCCGAATACGGGACCGAGAGAAGGCTCACGCAGTGCGATTACGGTGTTTTTTCCGATGCGGTTCATTGCCATGCCGAGACCTACGGTGGTAGTGGTTTTTCCTTCACCCGCCGGAGTAGGATTTATGGCAGTGACCAAAATTAATTTACCGTTCTTTTTATCAGCGGTACGTGATAGAAATTTATCTGTAATTTTTGCTTTGTACTTTCCGTAAAACTCAAGTTCATCATTTTCAATTAAGACTCCAAGTTTTTCAGCAATTTCGGAGATAGGCTTAAGTTTTGTATTCTGAGCGATTTCTATATCAGTAAGCATTTAAAACAAACCCTTCCTTTTCATGAAATATTGATACTATTATATCATATAGTTATTTTTTTTTCAAATAAAACGGATTAAAATTTTTAAAATAAAATTAAAATATAAATAAAAAGATAAAAAAAGAAATGATTTACAAATAATAGTCTGTAAAAAAATAAATCGACAAAAAAAGAGCTTGAAAAATATTTTTTACTCTGTTTAGACTTGTTTTTATATATGAATTCGTGTTATAATAAATTGTATATAATTTGTGAAGTGAAATATTAATCAATTGCAATTAATAATTTTAATCGGAGGAGATTTTATGCTGTTTGCAAACGGAGATAAAGTTTTGTTTACCGGAGATTCGGTTACAGATGCCGGACGTGGACGCCCTGTTGGAGAAGGACTTCACGCCGGAGTTGGAACAGGTTATGTAAGAATTGTGGAAACTCTTTTAAACGTGTATTATCCTGAACGGTTAATTCAAGTGTCGAATACTGGAAATTCGGGAGATAACGTTGTTTCGCTTAAAGCGAGATGGCAAAACGATGTAATGAATTTACATCCGGATTGGGTAAGCGTATGTATAGGTGTAAACGATGTATGGCGACAGTTTGATTCGCCGTCCATAAAATCTCAGCATGTATACATAGATGAATACCGAAAAACACTTTCTGAATTGGTTGAAAGAACGCTCCCTTCCGTAAAAGGAATGATTCTGCTTTCGCCATATTATATGGAATCAAACCGTGAAGACGCAATGCGTGCAAAGATGGATGAGTATGTGGCTGCGGTAGCTGAAATCGCCTCAAAATACAACACTCATTATGTTGATTTGCAGGCGGCATTTGATAAATACCTTACATACCGCCATTCTTCTTTTATAGCGTGGGATAGAGTTCATCCAAATCAAGTTGGATGTATGATTATTGCAAGAGAAATAATGCGTTCAGTAGGTTTTGACAGAGAATTTTTATAAAATATTTTTATATGCAAAGCGTTTGTAGATATTTTTATTTAATTAATTTTTATAAAAAGTTATAAGCGTTTATTGACTGTTTCATTTAAGAATTATGATTTGGAGTCAAAATGAGCATTATAAATTTATTTAAAGTATTTGGAGGACTTGCACTGTTTCTTTTCGGAATGAGTTTTATGGGTTCAATACTTGAAAAGATGTCAGGCGGCAAGATGGAGCGGATACTTGAAAAATTATCAAATAATCCGATAAAAGGCGTACTTCTTGGAGCGGGAGTTACTGCTGCTATACAATCATCATCGGCAACTACCGTAATGGTTGTAGGTTTTGTAAATTCGGGAATAATGAAGCTTGAACAGGCTGTTGGAATAATCATGGGCGCTAATATTGGAACTACTGTTACATCGTGGATTCTCAGCCTTGCCGGAATAGAATCGGATAATATTTTCATGCAGTTTTTAAAGCCTGAGATTTTTGCAAATATTACTGCTCTTACCGGCGTTATTCTCTATATGTTTATAAAAAACAGTAAATATAAAGATTTAGGAAGTATTTTGCTCGGATTTTCCGTATTGATGTTTGGCATGTCGATGATGAGCGGAGCAGTAAAACCGCTGGCTGAGGTTCCTCAATTTCAGCAAATGCTTTTATTGTTCACAAATCCCATATTCGGAGTGCTTGCCGGTGCTTTGATTACTGCGATAATTCAAAGCTCTGCGGCATCAGTAGGTATGCTTCAGGCACTGTCAATGACCGGAGGAGTAACGTATGGTTCAGCCATGCCGATAATAATGGGACAGAATATAGGAACATGCATTACCGCGATTATTTCGAGTATAGGCGCAAATAAAAATGCAAAACGCGCGGCAATGGTTCACCTGTATTTTAATCTTATAGGTACTGTATTTTTCCTTGTAGTGTATTATACCCTTAACGCAATATTCAAATTCCCGTTTGTAAATGATTCGCTTACTGCCGGAGGCGTTGCTATAATTCACACGGTGTTTAATATACTGTCAACAATGCTGTTACTGCCGTTTTCAAAGGTATTATGCAAGCTTGCAGTGCTTACGGTACGAGATTCAAACGAATCCGATATGTTTCCGATGCTTGATGAACGTTTTCTTAATACTCCTTCATTCGCGATTGAGCAGTGTAAAAATGTCGCTCATCAAATGGCAATCGATTCACGCAATACTCTTTTTAAAGCAATTTCACTGATAGATGTATATGATGATAAAGTTGCAGCAGAAGTTGAAAACGAGGAAGATAATATTGATAAATATGAGGATAAGCTTGGAACTTATATGGTAAAATTATCTTCAAACAGTCTTTCACTTGAAGACAGCCACCAAATTTCAAAACTTCTGCACATAATAGGAGATTTGGAGCGTATAGGTGACCATGCATTGAATATAAGTGAAGTCGCAAAAGAAATGCATGAAAAGGGTATACGTTTTTCTAAGGGAGCACAGGAAGAATTGGTAGTAATCGGTAATGCAATTCGTGAAATTCTTAATATAACTATTGATTCATTCTGTAATAATGACGTTAAGCTTGCGAGCCATGTTGAACCGCTTGAGCAGGTTATTGATAATTTAAAATCAGAGCTTAAGGCACGTCATATAAACAGACTTCAGTATGGTGAGTGTACAATAGAACTCGGATTTATATTCGCGGATTTGCTTACGAATTATGAGCGCGTATCTGACCATTGTTCAAATATTGCGGTTTGTCTGATACGTGTAAGTCAGTCAGATTTCGATACGCATAAATATCTTAATGAAGTAAAACATTCTGAAGATGGTGAGTTTATAGAAGATTATAATGAATTCAGAATTAAATACTCATTGCCGGAAGTTCCCTCAGTATTAGCGGAGCTCAAAAAAGAATAAAAATAGACGGGGAAATGAAACGGTATCTATTTATACTCATGTAAATCATTTTCCCGTTTTTATTTTTATGAATATATTTTTTAATCTATAATAAAATAATAAACATAAAATATAATAGAAGGAATTATTTTAATGAGAGCAAAGGAATTTTTGAATTTATATAAACGTCTTGAAGAGTTGCTGACTGTAAGATATTCACACGGCAAAAAACAGTTTTCAAGTGCGATTATACAGTTTGCAAACGATGTAGACGGTAAAAAATATAGAGAAGAAATTAATCTCTGCCGTGAGATACGCAATTTATTGTCGCACCATTCCGAAATTGAGGGTTCAGAAGTAATAGAACCTTCGGAAGCGGTTGTTGAAATTCTTCAGAAAATTGTCGATGAAGTTGAGCACCCGAAACGCGCGATAAATATATGTACACCTGCGGACAAATTGGTTAAAACGAATCTAAACGGCAGAATAACTGGGGTAATAACTCAGATGGACGAGCGCGGTTATTCACATATACCAGTTATGAATGGGGAAGTATTGTATGGCGTATTCAGCGTCAGTACGATGTTTACGTATTTTAAACGTCATCTCAACGAAAAGATAGAAAATGAGGACAGGCTTGAAAAATTCGCGGATTTTTTGCCTATATCAGAACATAGTACCGAAAATTTTAAATTTAGCGGGGCTGATACTACTTTTTATGACATAAAAGACGAATTTATAAATGAAGGTCCTAAATCGAAGCGTCTTGCGGCAATTTTTGTAACTGAAAACGGAAATCCTGATGAAAAATTGCTTGGAATGATAACACCGTGGGACGTTATTAGAGAAAATCCCGATTAACTTATAATTGAAAAAGGAATTTTAAGATTAGACGTAAATTTTTATTAATTAAATAAGGAGATTTTCCGCAATATGAGATATGGATATTGTCTGCCGGGAGGCTCATTTATGCCGCAGGGAGTGGCTGAAGTTGAATCGGCGCTTGACATAATGTTAAAGGGATATAAAGTTGTAACCGAAGATGCCGGATACGATTTTGCTGAATGCACTGTTGGACTGCTTATGAAGCTGACCGAGGAAGAATTTACGTATGCGCAGGGACTTGTAAAACAAGGCAAATTGAAAATTGAACGCTGCAACAGCATGATTCCGGGAAATATGAAAATTGTCGGAGAAAATGCTGATATAGGCGCGATACGTGAATATCTGCAAAAGATAATGGCGAGAGTAAGTGGTATAGGTGCGGATATTATTGTTTTCGGAAGCGGCGGCGCAAGACGTGTACCTGATAATTTCGATAGAACCACAGCAAGAAAGCAAATAATGAATTTTTTAACTGTGTGTAATGAAATCGGCGGAAAATTTGAGATTACTACTGCGATAGAGCCGCTCAATTTCAGGGAATGTAATATTTTAAACAGCGAAATTGAGGGCTATGAAATGGCAAAAGAATTAAATCTGCCGTATGTGAAACTGCTTGCGGATTCGTTTCATATGAGCGAGGTCGAAGAAACTGTTGGGGTATTGGAAAAAGTAAAGGATATGCTTGTTCATACTCATGTAGCGGAAGCGGTGAGCCGCAGATATCCCGGAAGTGAGGGCGGAGAATACGTAAAAAAATTTATTGGTATGCTTAATAAAATCGGCTATTCAGGAACAGTTACAGTAGAATGCGGTACAAATGATTTTATAGCTGACTGCAAAAAGGCGCATGAATTTTTAATAAGTATTGCTGATTAGCTGATTAATTGAAAGAGGTGTTTTAAAATGGACGAATTCATATATAAAATAAAGCCACACAGAGAGCTTTGCGGTGAACCGGTATTTTTAAAAATGGAAAATGCGGAAATTACAGATAGTGTTTGTGCTTTTGAAACAGAGGACGGCAGAATTTTTCCAGCTCAAAAATGCGAAGGTGGAGTAATTTTAATTGTAGAAGCGTCTGCTGACAAAGAATTATCGCTTAAAATTTCCGAAAAAGCCGTAAACAGTGGAATGGTGATGATAAAAAAATCAGGTGAAAACAAGCTTGACACAATTATTAACGGTGAATATTTTACTTCTTATGT
>CALWTV010000106.1 GCA_944384555.1 uncultured Clostridia bacterium
GAAAATGTAATAAAGGTGCTTGATGAAATAGAAAACGAAAATTTCTCGGATTTGAAATTTATTGAGCTTGAAGCATGTGCCGGCGGTTGTGTGGGCGGAACTCTCGTGGTTGAAAATGCGTATATTGCAAAAGCAAGATTGCAAAGACTGCGCAAATTCTTGCCGCTTTCACAAAACAGGCTTGATACTGATGCGGACGGAATTAATATCGCGCTTGAAACGAGTATAGATTATAATCCCGTTATGCAGATTGGAAAAGATACACGTTCTGCGATTGAGCTTAGGGCTAAAATGGAGGAGATATCTAACTCTCTGCCTAATCTGGACTGCGGAGCGTGCGGTGCGCCGTCATGTAAGGCTCTTGCGGAAGATATTGTTTTAGGAAAGGCGAACGAGAGCTTTTGTATCTTTAAAATGCGCGAGAAAGTATCAAATCTGTATCAGAGCATGGCGAACTTTGGTTTTATGGGTAATATGGAAATTGAGAAAAATGATTCCGAAAATAAATAATTTTAATAAAATAAAATTAGCAGAGGAATATGTTTTATGACGACAGCACAACTCAGAGATAAATTAAATCTGACTGTAATAAATGAAGCTGATACCGAGCGTGAAATCACCTGCGGATATGCGTGTGACCTTTTAAGCTGGGTAATGGGGCGCGCACCTGCTGACTGTGTTTGGATTACCGTTATGAGTAATACAAACGTAGTTGCGGTTGCGTCGCTTGTGGATGTGGCATGCGTTATTATAGCGGAGGGCGCGGAGCTTGACGCAGATGCACTTGAAAAAGCCGTTTCCGCGGGAATAAATGTTTATGCGAGCGAACTTGATACATATTCGCTTGTTAAATTAATTTGATAATAGGATAATAATTTGATATAGGAGAAAAAATTGAGCAAAAGTAACTTTACCTTCAGAAATGCCGAAAAAAAAGACTGCGAATTAATTTTGAATTTTATAAAACAGCTTGCGGAATATGAAAAAATGTCCGATGAAGTCGAAACTACCGTTGAAATGTTAGAAGAATGGCTCTTTGATAAAAAGATTGCCGAAGTAATATTTGCGTGTGAGAGTGAATCGGGCAGAGAAGTGGGATTTATGCTGTTTTTTCATAATTTTTCAACATTTGTGGGGCGTGGCGGCATTTATCTTGAAGATTTGTTTGTATTGCCGGAATATCGCGGACAGGGCTGCGGCAAGGCGCTTTTCAGACAGCTTACCAAGACTGCGGTTGAGCGTAACTGCGGCAGAGTGGAATGGGCTTGCCTTGACTGGAATAAGCCGTCGATTGAGTTTTATCTTTCACTGAACGCGCGACCGATGGACGAATGGACAACTTATCGTCTTGCGGGTGACAGCTTAAAAAAACTTGCCTCTGACACCTGATTGAAAATAAATTTTACATGAGCAGTAAGTAGCCGTCAAGGGAACGATTTTGAACTGCGTTTTTGATGTAGGGAATATCTGCTTCCATAACATCGCGATTGTATTTTAAGTTTCCGAAACGGATTTTATCAAGCGCGGAAAGTACAAGTCCGGAAAATTCATCAGGCGATATATTTGAGAATTTATCATAAATTTTTTCGCAGTCTGAATTGTCGATTGAGAGTGTACCGGGATTTTTTCCGGCAAGTACTGCGCCAGTGGCGTTCTTTAGTACGAGTTTATATATGTTTACATGAGCAAAAGCGGGATTTTCAGCAAAATTTTCGCAGTAGGTGTAATAAATCAGCTCTGTTCCTTTTCCAAAATGAGAGCAGAATATATTTTCGTAATACAAATAGTGCTCGTAAAGCATTATTTTAAGAGGGGCGCATCTTGCGGCGACGCGCTTTGAAGGGGTATACATTCCCGATAAACTTACAATATGAGAACAGTATTTTTCGTCAACGTTTTTTATTGCGGCGGATATCTTATTGTCTATCGATGAGTTATAATCACGATTAGGCAGGGATATCCGCGTTTTTTTTATTTTTACAAGCATATTTACACATTCGAGCAGGAGTTTGCGCATATTTAAAAGTCCCAGTTTATAAAGTTCAAGCATATCGTTGTTTATCAGAGTTTCGAGAGCGTAATAATCATCTCCGAGTGATATAAGATATTCTCCGGCATTTGCGATAATTGTTCCGATAAGCTGACTTGCAGTGTCTTCCGTTACGGAATAGCTTTCGCCTGAGGTTTTTTGCTCTATCAGCGCCGCCAAAGCGTCCATGACGGAGGAATAAATTTTTGTAACTGTGTCACTGTCAATCGCATGAGAGCGTTCAGCTTCATCTATAAGCGATTTTATGTAGTCACTTTTTGTGATTTTTGAAACGTCAAATTCAGGATTTTTTCTGATATTTTTTGATGTGTCATTTATTTGTATAATTTGGCTCATAAATTTAATCGTCCTCCTCGATTAAGTAATCATCTTCAAAAACAAGTTCCATTATATCGGAATTGCCATTGTTGATATTATGTCCGGTATTATAGTACCTTATTATTTTATCTGTATAATATCCGCTAAGCAGTGAAAACGAGCCGCCGCATTTGTTTTCATACAAATAAAACAGGCTGTTGATTAATTTTATATCACTCACGGTATCTTTGATTTCGGTTTTGATAAAATAAAACAAATCTGCAATTTGTTCAATTTCATATGCGAAATCATTTCTTTGGATATATCTTGAACCGGCGAAGATTTGGGCTATTTTTCCGAGTGCGCCCAATCCGATTTCCACCCGCCCATTTTCCGAGAGAGATTTTTCTCTTTTTAATACGAGCTCCTTTGCTTCGTCCAATGTAATAGTCATGCCGTGTTGGATAAGCGTGTCATTTAATTCCATCAATTCGGAAACATTCTTTTCTCGTGCGCTTGAAACTGCGGCATTTTTTATCAATATTAAATAAGACTGCGACATATATTTACCCCTTTCCGTTAGAATGTGAATTTTTCGTAAACAATATTTGTTTCCTATTGACTTTTTTTGTGTTTTGTGATATCATTATAATGATATATTATACAAAAATGCAATAGGATTAGATAATGATATTATATCATTTTTATAATGTAATGTCAATATAAAATATCTGATTTTAATTTTGCTGTTAATGGCATATAATATTATTAAAAAAACGTCGGAATTAAACCGACGAATTTTTTTTGAAAAAATTAATTAATATAGGAATTCATTGCTTCAATTTCAGAACATTCGAACGCAATAACTTCATTTGCAATTTTAAGAGCTTCTTCACTACATTCGGAGCGATATTTTTCTGAAACTGACGTAAGCGAATCTACGCCGGATATAAGACCTTCTTTTATAATTTCCGCAGTGTGTGAAGTGGAATTGTCAAAGAGGGAATTTATTTTTAAGCTCGCTTTGGCTTCGAATCTGGATACAGGATTTTTCTTTTTCGGGTGAGATCCGTTTTTCATAAGAAGTTCGGAGGTATCTTTTATATATTTTTCAAATTTATCAAGTTGAGATGTCATCTCGCTTTTTAAAAATTTATCTTCCGTTGTGGGTAAAATATCAAGTATGGTATCCGAGCCGTTTTTTACATTACGGTATACTTCATCTAAAACTTTTATAGTAGCAGTATTGCAGTTATTATCCATGATTATCGATTAAAATTATCTCCTGTTAATATTAGTTCATAAATAAGATATCCATAATACTAATATATATACGAGAGTTGTCGAAAATGAATAAATAACCAAATAAAAAAAACGTATAATTTGACGATAAAAAAATCAAAATAATATTGACAAAGCGATTGCGTTATGATATAATATAACACGTCGCAGGGCAGAGAGAAAACGAAAAGCGAAAGCGACAGATAAAATTTAAAATTATGCTGGTGTGGCTCAATGGCAGAGCAGCTGATTTGTAATCAGCAGGTTGTTGGTTCGACTCCGATCACCAGCTCCAGGGGGAATTCCCGAGCGGCCAAAGGGGGCAGACTGTAAATCTGTTGTCAGTGACTTCGGTGGTCCGAATCCACCTTCCCCCACCATATAGGGTGGACATTTTTGATGTCCACCCAATTTTTATAAATATCTGTACGGGATTACGAGTTTTTGGGGAGTATTTATATCTATAATACAGTATTATTGCTGGAATTTTATAAATACGGAAATTAGACGCACCAATTTTTTACGGGATAAGAGCATAATTAGAGATAATTATATTGTTTTTCTTCGGTGTATTAATTTTCTAAAGTATGCGAAAAAAGTCGAGTCACGTTGATAGATACGTTTGGCAGATTAGAGTATATCGCAGAAATCGCGAACTTAGTTTCTCGATGTATGAGCAATAGTCTTATATTTGTCTTAGTCGGGGAATAAAGGGAATATATCGGCGCAGGTCAATAGTTTTGTATGGAAGAGTGATACGAGAAAAGTAATTGATTTCGCTAAGAAATCATAGTGACGTTTAAGAAAGTTGATTTATGCTTGTCGTGCTCGATTACATTATATGACTGGCGCCGGTTTAAATATTTCCATTATTATATATATTATTTTTATGATGCACCGCACGTGTGCATCCGGTTTTGGAGGAATGTCACATATGATAAAAACCCTTGCTCGCAGTATTCGCGAGTACAAAAAAACGGCTATTCTTACGCCGCTATTGGTAATAATCGAAGTGATTCTAGAATGTATAATCCCTTTCACTATTGCCAATCTAGTGAACGAGATGCAGGCCGGCTGCGATATGGACGTCATTATCAATTATGGCATCCAGTTGGTGCTTATGGCTATTTTGTCTTTGATTTTCGGCGTTGCGGCAGGTAATACATGTGCCACCGCTTCTACTGGATTTGCGCGTAATTTGCGCAGGGACATGTTTTACCGAATCCAAGACTACTCATTTGAGAACATCGATAAATTCTCGGTGTCCAGTCTGGTTACTCGTATGACCACTGATGTTGTGAATGTTCAGATATCTTTTATGATGATTATCCGCGTTGCAATACGCGGTCCGCTTATGCTGATTTTCTCGTTTATAATGGGATTTGCTATGGGCGGACGCCTGGCTATGATCTTTCTTGTCACTATCCCCCTGCTGAGTATCGGACTGATTATTGTTATCCGCACAGCTCTACCGATTTTCCGCCGCGTATTTCGCAAATACGATGCATTGAACGACTCGGTTCAGGAAAACGTGCAGGCTATGCGTGTGGTGAAAAGCTATGTGCGGGAGGATTATGAGAAAAAGAAATTTACTGCCGCTGCCGAAGATGTTTGTAAAGATTTCACCCGTGCT
>CALWTV010000107.1 GCA_944384555.1 uncultured Clostridia bacterium
AACTGTCCATGTTGCATTTTGTCCGATTGAAATTGAATCAGCGAGATTATATGTATCTGAAGGACGTGGATAGAACGTCGGAAAAACGGAATTATATCTGTGAAGGTCACCACCATGTTCTGATGTAATTTCAGCAAGTGCGTCACCTTCGGTAATAATTGCAAGAAATCCCTGACTTTCGATTACTTCCGTTTCCTCTTCGGTTTCATCTGTGGTTTCTTCGGTTTCCGTAGTTTCCTCGGTTTCAACTACTTCCTCTTCGGTTGCTTCTGCAGCCGTTTCTTCTGTTTCAGTTGCTTCTGCATCCTCGTCTTCATTTGAATCTTTTCTTACATAATTTGTTACACTTCCATATACCGGAAGCCTCATAACTTCCATATGCGCACCTTCAATTTGGTGATAAGCATAGTCTTGACCGTATACTTTTCCAGTAACAGTGTAGTTTTCACCAATCAGGTCTTCATATCTAAGGATTGCGCCAGAGCCATCGGGAATCATATTATAGCCAGTATATTCATTTGAGCCTGCGCCCATATAAGGGAGTACGCTTATTGATTTAAGCTTATAGTTTGATTCATCGAAACGAATACCATTTGCGGGAAGTCTTACGGTAAGACCCATATCATCAAGCGTATATTCAAGAGCAAGCTTGAACAGCGCCGGTGCGCGGTCTGCACCTTCATATTCAGTCATTGCATGGTCTTCGTCAAGTGTTTCATAAGTATATGTAGGCGCATATGTCTTAATAAATTCTTCGATTTGGTTAAGCTCACGGTCTTTAATATCAGGGTCGCATACATAAACTGCCATTTCATTTGTTATCGGGAATTTTGCCTGCATTTCTTTAACGGCACGTTCTGTAAGCTCGCTGTCCTCAGGGTCTTTAATGGTATAATATGAGTTAATTTTTTCAAAAACCCACTCATTGTCGATATGTGCGAGAATGAGTTCTTCAAAACGAGATTTTTCAATAAGTCTCGGTACAAGTCTGCGGGTTTCTTCTCTACCCATTGTATACTCGACACGAATACCATTTTTTATATTTTTAATTACTATCTGATTACGGAGTGCTGCCTCAACGTAACTCAACATAGGTTTTTCGGTATCATTGTCTGTATATTCGATTATAATCTGTGAAAGGAGCTTCTGTTTTGTAGATTCAGAGCCTTTGTCACCGGCAACATCAAAAGGATTTGAGAAAAGAATTTGACCTGTTGCTTTATCTACAACAGCTACTTCGCCTGTAAACTCTTCTATCCAAAGTTCATATCCGTTCTGATCTTTCATCAGAGTCATGTCTTTGAGTTTATCCTCAGGCGTTTCATACTCCGTATTGATATAGTCAATAACGGGTGTTCCGTCCTCATTTATTTTTTCTGCCGGAGCCGCCGCTTCAACTGCGGAAAAGGCACCGAATGTACCGAACATCATTGCTACAGTAAGAAGCCCCGATACTAATCTTAATTTTTTCATTGATATATCTTCTCCTATCCTGCTTACATTCGGTAGCTGACTTCAATGACAATACTTGAGATAAAGCTTACTATCTTTGCCATAAGGCTTCCGAAAAGAACGCCCACGAACATGATAAATGCCATTCCAACAATAGTTCCAAGACTTGTCAAAATATTTTTAGCAAGTGAGTAATCATGTGTTACCATCATTCCGAAGAACACCAAACCGCCCATCCAGATAAATGCTATTGATACAAGAAGGGTAATGAGCTGACCTTCGTTTGCCGCAAGTATATTTGAGAATAAAACTGACGGAATAATGAGTAACGGAATCGGGAGAAGGGCGTAAGACGTTGCGATAAATATGTCTTTAAAGCTTCCTTCACCGTCAAAGAGAGTTGTAAGACACCAGTTTGCTATTACCCATAAAAGGAGAGGTAACAAAACTGATGAAATCTGTGCAAAAATATTCATATATCCGCCGTACGGATTGAAAATATAGCCCGTACCGATAGACTGGTAGAAAAATGCGAGAATTGTGACTGCTATATATACGAAAGATGCTCTTACAGAACCGCGCAGTTCATGCTTCAAATCCCAGAATCCGTCAAACGGATGGAATATGATATGGAAACCGTATAAAAGTTCCTCTTTAAAAGTTTTTCTTCCGACTTTAAGCGCTGTCTTTTTGTTAACTTTTCCTGCATATCCAAAGAATTTTGCAACAAGAATACATACTGCAACTACAACTATCGGAATAACCCAAATGTATTTTGCAACCCATTCCTTACGGATTTCACGGAACGCATTTGAATAATTTGCGGTATCGTATGCGTATTGATAATATTCCATAGCGGTCTCATATTCAGCGTCGCGGTACATTGCTTTACCGATTCCGATATATGCTGCATCGAAATTATTATTTCTCTTTAAAATTTCGGTCCAGTCTGTTACCGCCATATCGTATCTACGTTCATTTTGATTTTTCAGCGCCTCAATTAAGATATCGCCATATTCAGTACGTTTAAATACTGTGATGTTATCTTCGGTTTTATCAAGTATAAGAATTTTATCTCCCTGATAAACTATTCCTTCGATTGAAGAAACATTACCGAACTGGAGTCCCTTATCACCAAAAACAAACAGAAGGTTACCTTCACTGTCATATGTGAATATTTTCTGACGTTTTTCGTCAATTATTGACCATGTGCCTTCCGGACCTACCGCAGCATCAATAATTTTTGACGGACCGCTTATTTCCGCAGTTGACATAGTTGTTACAAAAACTTCACCTGACGGAGGATAGAAGCCGTTACGTCTCATAATGTCCGCACCAGTAGCATTAAGCTTCTTTACAGGAGCATAGTCACCGGATTTGCTTTTTCCATTAATCGCTGCCTGCTGATCTGCTTCATTGATTGAAGATGTTGTAACATATATAAATCCATCTTCGTCAATTGTGATATTGTTAAACTCAGTTGAAATATATTCTTCGGAGTAAGCTCTTTGTTCATCAGTCTGGATTCTTCTCCAAAGGATTTCTATTGGACTGATACTTACCTTCTGCGCACCGATAAAGCCTTGGAAATCACCGTTATCGTTCATAACGATAATACCCTGATAAGTAGTAGAAGATACTACGAAAAGTCTTCCATACTGGTCTACCGCCAAAGCCACGGGTTTATAAATAGAACCTTCGGTAAACAGGTTTGATTCCGGCTTCGGAACTATTTTATGAAATTCACCTTCGAGGTCAAACATAACTATTCGGTTGTTATCCGTATCGCATACATATATATATTCATCTGTAATAAATACACCTGAAGGATTTGTAAGTGCGTCCGGAACACCCTGATCATTTATAAAATCAGTAATTTCAAATTTTAATTTATAATAACGGTCAGTTACTATAATTCTGTTATTCGCCGCATCTACAATATAAACATTATTATCCTTATCAACATTTATATCTCTTGGGTCATCAAACGGAGTATTCAATCCGATATAATCGGAATCGATAACCATATCCGGAACATAAGCGTCCGGAGATTCAAGAGGTAATCCATCAAAAGAATATGTATATGTCGAATAAGGTGTAATTGCCGAAACTGTGGGCATAAGCACCATCACAATTGTCAGCGAGAGGAGTAAAGCTTTAAGTAATTTATTCATTTTATTACCTCCCTTAATCCTTCATACCGCTGGACGCCATAGTTTCAATGATGTTACTTTGGGATATAACGAATACCGTAATCGGAACTGCCATCATAACAACTGTTGAAGCTGCCGCCGCACCTGCACGTGCAATACCGCCTGCGACTATCTGGGAAATTGCGTAGTTAAGTGTTTTAAGCTGTTCGGAATGGATATAGATAGAAGCACCCGCATTCCACAAACCTTGGAATGAATAAATTATAAGAGTGAGCCATGCGGGTTTAACCATCGGCATTGCAATTGTCCAGAATGTTCTAAATTCGGTAGAACCGTCAAGACGCGCGCTTTCAAGCACTGAGGTTGAAACTGATGAATCCATGAACTGCTTCATAAGGTAAAGACCGAGCGTTGTACAGAACGCAGGAATAATTACCGCAAAGTATGTATCTACCCAACCGAGGATACTCATTGTAATGAAGTTTGCTATACCTGTAACGGTTGCAGTAAACATAAGTGATTTTTGAATTAACTGGAAGAAGAAATTTCTTCCGGGGAACTCAATTTTTGCAAGCGCATAAGCTGCCATTGATGAGAGAAGTAAGTTACCGAATGTACCTGTTACAGAGATGAACACCGTATTAAAGATATATCTTGAAAACGGAACCCATGAATCTCCCATAAGAGTAAACAAGTCACTGAAATTTTTCAGAGTAGGTTTAATAACGTAAAATCTCGGAGGGAACATCCAAAGTTCATCAAGAGGCTTCAGGGACTGCATTATTACATACACCATCGGCAGGAACATAAATACACCCATTATAATTAAGAATATACTAATACCAACGTCACCGCCGACTGAACGGTTGAGGACAACGGTATGTTTTCTTGTTCTAAGTTTTTTTGGCATATTACTGTCCCACCTTTGAAAGTATTTTTGTTACCGCCATATTAGCACCTATCATCATGAGGAAGAGCAAGAATGAGATAGCGGAAGAATATCCTACTTCCCAACGCTGTCCGCCATAGTCATCAAGATGATGCATGATTGTATGTGCAGCATAGTTTACTGACGGGAAACCTGCAAGAGCAGTAACAATCCCACCGAAACCGAATGAACCTGTGATAGAGAGAACCGCACCGAACATAAGCTGAGGCTTCATTGTCGGAAGAGTTACGTACCAAAGTTCCTGCCATCTGTTTCTAATTCCGTCAACAGCGGCAGCTTCGTATAAGCTCTTATCAATAGTCTGAAGACCTGCGATAAATGAAAGGAACGCTGTACCAAGTGATGTCCAAAGTGCAACTATTATACATAGAGGCATAACGTATGATTCATTTTGGAACCAAAGAACAGGCGCGTCAAGTATGCCGAGTCTCATAAGAGTACCGTTAACCCAACCATAAGCGTCACCGGAGAAAAGTGTTTGCCAGATAAGATATACCTGACCTGAAATTGACGGAGCATAGAAGACGAGTGTTACCAACGCTCTCATTTTAGGAGCAAGTTCGTTTATGAACCATGCGATAAAAAGTGAAAGCAAGTAAGATGTAGGACCTGTTATTGCTGCGAAAATCAAAGTATTTTTAATAGCAATAATGAATATATCGTCATCAAGGAACAGACGGATATAATTGTCCATGAAAATGAATTTAGGCATTTCAAGCATATTGAATGACGTAAAGCTCAAAAAGAGTGATAAAACGACGGGAATAACCGTAAAAATGAAGAACAATATCATAAACGGAGCTATCATGATATACGCGGTTTTATTGCGCTTCATTTCTTTCCAAGTCCATTGAGCTTTTGTCATGTCTTTACGAGAAACCGCGCGTTTTGCTTCAGTTTTCTGTGACATGTATATTTTCTCCTTAAAACTAATATTTTTTATAAAAATATATATTCCTATATATAATTATTTTATTAATGAAGAATTGTTGGTGGGATACGAGCTGCCCGTATCCCTATTAATACAACCTTAAACTTTATTGAGCGGTTTCCGCGGTGGTTTCTGTTTGACCAGATTGACCTGCTTCAGCAGCACGCTTTTCTGCGAGTGTCTGACCGAGCTCAAGTGTTTCAAGACCAAATTCTTCTCTCTTTCTGGTAATTTCCTTGTTTATAAGATTGATATAGCTGAGAAGTGAATCAACCGGGTCAGCAAGGTCATTATATGCAGAAAGGAATGCGAAGTTTGTATAACGAGCTATAATGTAGTTTCCGGGATAGTTCGGAATTGCGGCGAGATTATTAAACTGTGCCATAAGGTTTTCATATTCCGAAGCAGTCCACGGTAACTCTTCAAGAGCTTCCATGTTAGCGGTAGGATTCTTTGCCGCGGGACCCATAACAGCAACGAGCTCGTTTGAGTAATCTGCCTGGAATTCCTTATCAACATACCAGTCCATGAAATCCCATGCTGATTCAGGATTTCTGCTTCCGTCCATCATAACGATTGAAGTGATTGTAGAAACTGATACATTATTGATAGTGCCGTCTTCCTGAAGCATACCGGGAATCGGAACGAATTCCCAAAGCCCTGCGATTTCAGTTGCGAATACAACGAGCTGGTTATATGTTGTATATGCAGAAATACCTATCGGCATTTCACCGGTTCTGAAACGGTTCGGGAAGTCATATGTGTACGGCAGTGAGTACTGTGTAAACATATTACACATCATTTCAAATGCTTCAAGTGCGGTATTTGAATCAAGGTTAATTCTCATACCATCATCAGCATATAATTCTCCGCCCATCTGATATAGATATATGTTCATATCATTAGACAAACCGATTTCCATGTTATTATACTGAAGAACCGGTATCATTGAGAGAAGGTCATCCCAAGTCTTAGGAATTTCCAAACCAAGGTCTGCCAATATATCCTTACGATAGAACATCATCGGGAATGTCTGAGTATCAGGGAGTGCGTATGTTTGACCGTAAAGCGTTACAGGAACAAACGCTGATTCAGAGAATCTCGTCTTTACTTCTTCAAAAGTATCAAAATTATTAAGTGCCTGAACTGCATGACGTATAGCGTAGTTAATCGGGTCTGCTTCGCCGAGTGATACGTCAGGACCAACTCCTGCAAGAACTGAAGGAAGAAGTGTACCTGCCGCAACCAGCTTAAGGTTTACCGAAACATTGGATTCGGGAGTAAACTTATTATCAATAAGGCTCTTCATGATAGTAGCCTGGTCACGTCCGGTTACTGTCCAAACATCTATTACATTTTCATTATTAAGTTCGCTAGTTGCACCGAGAGAGTTGTAATCAGTAAAGAAACTTCCTATAAACTGGCTCAACTCATATCCAATTGCCTGTATGAAATTAGCCTTTGCTTTTGGAATAGGTGAACCCTTGGGCTGTATCATTATATAGTCAAGTTCAAGTGGCTGACTCTTTACGGTATTTATCCATGTACCAAGAGAACCGATATAGCTCTTAAGGTTTGCGAGGTTTTTCGCAACTTCGTCTTCATCTGTACCCATTTTTTCGAGAAGTATTGCAACCTGTTCAAGAGTAGTTGTGTTTTCACCTTTTACACCATTGAGAGATGTAAGTGTATCTATTATATCATAAAGATTTTGTGATTCAATGAGCAAGCTTTTGATAACATCAGGCATTACTCTTGAGAAACCATAGTCTCTGTATGAGTCAGGATTTGCACCTGTGAGTTTCAAAATTGAGAGATATCCGTTGTTTATCGTCTTCAGCGAACTATTTACCTGACGAATAATATCACCCATATAACCGAGTGTTACCTCAAATTCTATTTCATGTGTTCCTTTAGTAAGATAAAATTCAAATTCTGTATTTCCATCACCTAAAGGCTCTGCCTGCCAATCGCTTGAATAGGAGAAAGCGATATTGTTTGCTTCTTCAAACGGTACTTCGCCATCTATACGAAGTCTTCTTGATACAAACAAACCGCTAAGCAGTGACTGTTTATATCTTGGCACTATTTGATACAGACCGTCTGCGGGAATATCAACGGTATATCTTATCCACTGACCTGTAGTCTGCCATTTTTCTTTGCCTATAGTATTCAGCTTAATTATTGTAGCATCCTGAGGATCAGTTATTGCGGAGGTGCGGTCATAAACTGGATAAACTGTTACATGAGAAACCGCGGAAGGAGTTTCTGCATCTATTTTTATCGGTTCGGCAACAGCCGCACTTTTGCCCTGTATATATTCCTCATAAGTAGGAAGATCTTCATATGGATATAATCTTATAGATTCTATAACAACCGGCTCTCTTACGCCTTCGAGTGCAATTGTGTTGCTGCCCTTTTCAAAATAGAACTCAAACGGATTTGGATAGAAGCCGTTGGAGTCAATAAATGAATATGTACGCCATACTGGAGCTTCAACGGTTGTCGGACGAATATCGTTTCCGTTAAGGTCAACGTCAAATCTTCCGTTTTCAGTATTATAATTATGTACCCATACCTTTGTCATTGCAAGGTAGCGCGCTTCAGAAAACGGAACTTTGCCGTTAATATAGAATATTCTTTCAATGGAGTTTGATTTTCCTTCTGCGGGATAATATTTAATTTCAACCGCATAATTTCCTGTTTCAGGAATTTCAACATCCCATGTTACCGTACCTGAGTCCGGTATATAGAGTGATTTTCCGCTTGAACCACCATAATTGGACTCTACAGTAACTTTAGCATCGGTCAGTTCTTCGTTATAGTCTGCCGCGTTAATAGTTACTTCTTTTGTTGCTCTTTTCACATCCGCATATTTTTCTTTGTACTCTGCGTATGATATGGAATTGAGCATTTCGCTGACTTCAGCTATTGACGTATTTGAACTGCTCGTGTTTTGCTGTTCAGTTGTTTCCGTTTCCGCGGTATCTTCTGCCGCAGACGGTACAACAAAAACTCCGCTCAACATAAGCAAAGAAAGAGCCAAAGCTGTAAGCCTTTGAGTTTTCGTTCTGTTCATTAAACCTTCCTCCTACCTAATTTCGACTGCATATATTATATGCGGCGGTCGCTGATCCACCGAAATCATTGTGTAGGAATGTACTTCTCCTTAATACAGTCCTGATTTAGCAATGATATAAATATAAATGATATGCAGTCCGTTATGCTATCGGATTAAAAAATTAATATGTAAATTACATAACCGATATGTGTATACACATTTGTATGTAATTATAAACAAGGCTTAATTTCACACCGTATCAGCCTTATTTTCATATGCAAATATAATATCATAATGACTGAAAAATGTCAAGTATGCCCTAAAGTGAGCTAACTTACATATAAACTTACGTTGACTTTTTATATACTTGTTATATGTACACATGTCATTTCTTTTTTAGTATTAATATTTTTTGTTATAATGTGACGAATAGGTGATGAAGTTATGTAATGTAACTTAAATTTACTTATATTTATAACATATTATCATAAACTACCTAAATTAATCACTGTTTTTAATGATTAAATTAGCTATAAAAATAAATTATTCAATTGTTAATTATGTAATTTAAATTTACTATATTTATTTTTATCAGAATTTATGTTCGTAATCCTTGTATTTTAAATCGCCCACAGCATTAAATATAAATTTGAAGCTTTTCTTTTGTGCATACTGCACATAAATCAAGGTTTTTTTTCTACATTTGTACATAGTGCACAAATTTTCACGTGCTTTTATTTTTGTTACTATTTTATGAATATTATGTTACTGTATATGAATAATTTTATTATTTTTATTTACTTCATTATGTAAATATGTTTTCAAAAAAATTATCTAAAATAGCATTCTATTTCCTCCATACTTATTTATACCATTTTTATAGCATCGTATCTTATCCAACACCTTTTTACATTATTTTCATATGATATTCATATTTGATTGATATAATGACACTAAAGGCTAAAATAAAATACTTAGGAGATAAAAATCATGAAAAGAATATTTGCCTTTTTATTTTGTCTGGTTTTATTTTTATGCGGCAGTTTCGTATACGCGAATGATTACATAATCCAAACAGCACCTCAAACAGGAGACAATATGAATATTATTTTCATTATTGCCATTATAGCTGTTGTTGCACTCATAACTTTAATATTCCTAAAAAAGAAATCAGATAAGTAATTTCATAACACTCAATTGTCGAAGGCTTTGCGCATTGAAAAATCAATTCGCAGAGTTTTTTTATTCATATTATTGCTCCGATTCACATATTCATTAATGAAAACAAAATTGAAAAGGAGCTTATATATGAGCAAAAATATACCGCTTTCGGGAATTATCCCGACCGAGGACGTTAAAATTTCCTCGATATGCTTTGATAACTATATAAATCATGAAGCTTCCGGTGACTTCACCCTGCCCGACTATCTGCCTCAGATAAAAAAAATAGTATCAGTATCAAGTGCAGTAGTCCCAAGCGGAAAATTCATCTCAGACAATGGAGCATCAAATACGCTTGTTGAATTTGGTGGAGCTGTTAACTACACAATAATATATATGGACGAAAAAAATGAGCTTGCCGGAGCTGCTATTTCACTTGATTACGAAAGCAATACCGCTATTCCCTCCCCCATATCTGCCGTATCAGTTGACACTCATGCAGACAACAATTCCTGCCGTGTAACAGGTCCACGCAAATTATCTATGAAGACAAGACTTCGCTCACGTGTTTCGGCATTTGCCGAAAAGTCACTTGCCGAACGTGTGATTAACTGTGTCAACGCCGCCGATGAACTGGCACTGGAACGACTTACTCAGCAATATCAGACAGTATTACGCAAAACCGCCTCGTTGAAAGACTTGCATGTTTCCGATACTTTTGACAGTGTAACTGCTAATTCTGAATTACGCCCAATTTACTGCGGGGGAATTGTTCATGTAAAGGACTCTCATGCTGAAAATGACGTAATTTCAGTCAGCGGAGATATTATAGTCAAATGTCTATATTCTATTGGAACCGACACTATACAAATTAAATCAACCGAAAAATCAATACCATTTTCTGAAAGCATAGATTGTGAGGGAGTAAATGACAAATACTCTGTCTGTGCCTGCGGCAGGGGAATCGGACTCACCGTTTCAAATGACGAAACTGCCGGCACACTTGTTTTCGACATGGCATTCGAGCTTGAATGTGAGGCAATGACAAACTCTCCTGTTTCAGTGACAAGCGATATTTATTCAACCTCAAACGAATGTACGGCAAAATATAAAGAAACTGATATTTTTACAGCAGTAAGATGTAATGACGGCAATTTAACCGTAAATGAAAGCGTAAAACGTCAAAACAATTCGCCATCGGAAATCATAGATATTATCGGTGATGCCTCTGTTGATAAAATCGAGCTTATAAACGGAAAGCTGACCGCAACAGGAAACTGCGGCTTTAAAATAATTATGGTTTCCAAAAATAAGGGCGGAGAAGGAAATTCTGCGCCGGAGTATTCCTGCGAAGATTACTCAATTCCTTTCAAATATGAATGTGACGCCGGAAAAAATAACGCCGGAGAGATTGTGTGGCGCGCGCTATGCGATATGTATGAAGTTTCAGCCAAACTTGACTCAGATAAAATCACGGTAAATGCCGAGCTTGCGCTATCCGTTTCCGCGCTGAAAAAAGAACGCATAACTCATCTTGATTCAGCGGAGCTCAACAAATCTGTGATTTATTCACGTGATGACGCTTCCATTACGGTAATTTATCCCGAACCATCAGATACCGTATGGACAATTGCGAAAGCTCACCATCTGCCTCAGTCTGCCGTCGATTTGAGCGAAGATTCGGGTATCGTTATAGTGTAATAATAAAAGAGGTCAAGCCAAAAAGCCTGACCTCAATTTTTTTCTTTTAAGAAAACTAATCGCTTACACAATTATTATTAAAAATTATAAGCCTAAGAAAGCAGCACCGATTATGCCGGCATCGTTTCCAAGTTTCGCAATTTTAATCTGTGTGCGAGGTGTACCTTCACGGGTATATGTCTCTTTAAATACTTTTTCTTCAAGGGGTTTGAGAAGGTAATCGCCCTCATTGCAGATACCGCCACCGATTGAGAGAATTTCCGGCTGGAAAATATTGATTATATTAACGATACCGCATGCGAGGTAGCTGATATATTCATCAACAACTTCAGCCGCTACTTCATCGCCCTGTTTCATTGCCGCAAATGCAGTTTTTCCGGAAACATGGTCGATATCGCCGCCAATCATTTTTTCCATCATGGTTTCACGTCCGGTTTTGCGGCATTCTTCAATTTTTTCCTTTGTCATATTTACAAGACCTGTAGCAGAGCTGTAAGCTTCCCAGCATCCCTTACGTCCGCATGTGCACGGTTTGCCGTCTTTTTCGATTACGATATGACCGAGTTCCGCACCTGCAAAGTTAAAGCCGGAATAAACCTGACCGTCAAGCACGATACCGCCGCCAAGACCAGTTCCAAGGGTTATCATAACGGAGTATTTAGCGCCCTTTGCAACACCAGCAACTGCTTCTGCTTTAGCTGCCGCATTAGCGTCATTTTCAATATATACTTTTTCAATTCCGAGATATTTCCTCAAAATATCTGCTATCGGGAATTTAACAAACGGGAGGTTGTTTGTGTATTCAACAACACCAGTTTCACTGTTTGCGGTACCGGGAGTAGCTATTCCGGCAGATGCAACTTCGGAAAGTGAGATACCGGCTTCCTCAAGCAGATTTTTGCAGAGCTGCGCCATATCATAGATAATTTCTTCAGGGTTTCTGTTAGCGTTTGTAGGTACGCTTCCCTTTTTTATAATATTAAACTGTTCATCACATATACCTGCCGCGATATTTGTACCGCCGAGGTCAATACCGAGATAATACATAATAGATCCCTTTCGTTTATATAATAAATTTAAAAATAATTGATACTGTGAGTATAAATCACAATTTTAAGGATTACGGCTTTGTTTTTTTGCCATAATAAACATAACACCAAATATATTATACAGGTAAACTGACACTTTGTCAACAACCTTTAATATCTACCGACAAGTTTTCATGAAAATTATGGTTCATTAAATTTTAACATATCTTTTTAGTATGAAATCTATTGAAAAACCGTGTAAACTGGTATATAATATATTCATAAACGAAACAATAATATAAATGGAAGGATTATTAATATTACGTATGGGCAGATTTGTTTATGTCGATAATGCGGCAACTACGGCTCCCGCTCCCGAGGTTATCGCAGAAATTGATAAAGCCATGTCCGATATATGGGGCAATCCATCAAGTCTTCATGTAAAAGGACGCGAAGCTAAACACGCTCTCGATAATTCTCGCGAACGTATTTCTTCAAAGCTCGGCTGCTCGGCAAATGAGCTTTATTTCACGTCATGCGGAACTGAGTCAAACAACTGGGCTTTAAAAGGAACTATGGCAATGACTCAGCGCAAACACATTATTACTTCAAAAATTGAACATCCTGCGGTTCTCAATACCTGCAAAGCTCTTGAAAAAAACGGCTGCCGCGTGACATATCTCAATGTTGACGGCGACGGGGTTGTTGACCTCGCACAGCTCAAAAATTCGATTACCGATGACACTGCGGTAGTTGCGGTTATGATGGCTAACAACGAAATCGGAACTCTTGAGCCGATAAAGGAAATTGCTGAAATCGCTCATTCAAAGGGTGCGCTTATGTTCACAGACGCGGTTCAGGCAATCGGAAGCATACCGGTCGATGTTCATGAACTCGGCGTTGATATGCTCAGCTTTTCGGGTCACAAAATGCACGCACCGAAAGGAATCGGCGGATTATATATAAAACGAGGTACAAGAATTGCGAATTTGATTGACGGCGGCGGACAGGAGCGCAAATTCCGTTCCGGCACTGAAAATTTACCTTATATAATGGGACTTGCGCGCGCTTTTGAACTTGCGTATGACCGTTTCGATGATATTCCCCGTATAATCGCAATGCGTGACCGCTTGATTGACGAACTCACTAAAATTCCCTATTCAAGGCTTAACGGACACAGAACAAACCGTCTGCCCGGAAATATAAATATCTCGTTTGAATTTATCGAAGGTGAGAGTTTGCTTTTACTGCTTGATATGGTTGGAATTTGTATATCAACTGGTTCGGCTTGCTCGTCAAACTCACTTGAGCCGTCGCACGTACTACTTTCAATCGGACTTCCGCATGAAAAAGCGCATGGTTCGCTTAGAATATCACTTTGTCATAACAATACAGAAGAAGATATTGATTATATTATTGAGCAACTGCCGCCTATCGTAAAAAGACTGCGTGATATGAGTCCGATTTATCCCGGAGATAATAACTGAACACATTCATTAAATAAAATTAAGGAGATTTAATAAAATAAATGGAATATAACGATAAAGTGCTTGACCATTTCACACATCCGCGCAATGTGGGTGAAATCGAGAACGCTGACGGTGTGGGAACTGTCGGAAATGCAAAATGCGGCGATATTATGAAAATGTTTCTCAAAATCGAGGATGGCGTAATTGTTGACTGCAAATTCAAAACATTCGGCTGCGGTGCGGCGATTGCGACTTCATCAATGGCAACAGAAATGATAAAGGGCAAATCAATTGAAGATGCGCTGAATTTGACAAATAAAGCGGTAGTTGAGGCGCTTGAGGGACTGCCTCCGGCAAAAATTCACTGCTCTGTACTAGCCGAGGAAGCGGTAAAGAGTGCGATTGCCGATTACTACAAGAAAAACGGCATCGAATATGACCATGATTTGCTCGATTGTTCAGAGGGTGCTTGTCATCTTCACGGAAGCAATGCCGAGGAATAATCAATACAAAAAAGGAGCCTAAAAAGCTCCTTTATTTTTGCCTATATTATTTTAATAAAAAGAAAGGACTGCCCGAAAGCAGTCCCTTTTTTATTTAGTACATGTAAGAAGCGATATACTAATTATTTGTTGTCAGCAACGAGAGTACCGTTAACCATAACAACCTGGTTGTTGTTCATTGTATCAACTTTGCCGCCGAATTCAATGTTGTTACCATTAGCGAGGCTGAATGCTGCACTAGAATCTCTTGTTATTGTAAGCGCGATAGTTGCGTATACATTACCAGTAGAATCTGTTGTTGTGCTAACAGCTGCGTTAACAGTATATGTGTCGTTTGCACCGTCATCTATAAACATTGAAGTGCCTATAAGACCATTTAAGATTTTACCTGTTTTGGGAGCTGTAGCAGATGAAGCCATAGTAGCGAAATCTGCATATGTGTTACCTGACCAGGTAATATTAGAAATAGCACCAGTATCAGAAACCTTAAATGTTACATTATTTGTGCCTGTAAATGCATTAGCATCATTAATGTCTTTGTTAATTGTAACTGTAGCTGAGAAAACATTATTCTGAGTGTAAGCAACTGATTCGTTTACAGGAACAACAGGGTTGTTTACGAGAGTAGCGTTAACATCAATGTATACCTTCATAGTACCATCGCTGTAACGATATGCTACTGCATCATATCTTGTTCCGTAAGTAGCGTTAACTAAATCGTAAATAGAATCGTAAGCAACTTTGAGGTTGTTCTTAGCAGGATCTGTACCTAAAACGGTAACAGCTGCATTTGCAAAGTCTACACCATAGTAAGTAACATTAGCATAAGATGTGCCTACTGCATCAATAGCAGCATTGTAAATCTTATTTACAACAGCAATATCGTTAGCAATAAGATCGAAATCAAATGCACTTGCTATAATAGTGAACTGCTGGTCTGTAACAAGACCTGCTATTGCATCAATACCGAGGTTAGTTACATCATCAACAATAATACCATCAACAACTTCATAGATGTGACCTCTTACAAGGTTCATATTAGTTGCAAGGTTAGAAACATTAGCAGCTTTCTTGAAGTCATAGAGGTTGTTCCAGAGGAACTGGCTTGTAAAGATACCTGTCTGGTTATAATCACCTGTTGTTACAGTAGAATCCTTTGTAACCATAACATAAGTTCTGTTTACATTGATATTGAATCCACGTACGTTAGCAGGATCAACAACTGCTACAACTGTACCATTGATCCAGTAGAACTGAGCGTTATTAATAGCTGCATTGCTATCAAAAGCATTTGCTGTTAAGATTTCACCGGTCCAATCATCAACAAAGATGAAATTCTTTAATGAAGAAGTTGCGATTGTCTTAACATTTGTCTGTTCTGTGCCAGCTACGAGAGCTTTAGCAATTATTTTGTCAAATGTAGCAACTGTTCCACCAACGAAACCGCTGTTAGCAAATGTCAAAGAGTTTACAGTTGTTCCATCAATGTTAGCAAGAGGAGATGTTGTGCTTACATTGTATGTACCTGCAAGAGTACCACCTGTAGCCTGAGAATTGATGTGGAAGATTGCGCCTTTGTGCATAACATTCTGAAGCCAGCTATATCCATTGTTGTAAAGCGGGTTGGTTACAGAACCCCAGTACCAGTTGTCAACAGAGTTGATAACAACTTTCTGGATTCCCTTATCAGCCTGGCTTGCGATGTAAGCGTTAACTTCGAAGTTACCGTCTGCATTGAAACCGATCGGGCTAGAAACTACCATTATATCGTTGCCGAGAGCTGTAGAATCTTCAGCGATATAAGCTACCTTGTTGTCAAGGAGGATGTATTTAACAGTCTTGCTGTAAAGACCGTAGAGGTAAGAAGCGATATCAGTTCTTGTAGCGTCAGTGTATTCAAACTGAGCACCTGCAAGAGTTACATAGTTGTTGGAGTATGTCTTGCCACCGATTGTAACGGTTGCATTTGTTACAGAGTAATTGGAAATTACACCATAGTTGTAATCAAGAACTTCAAGAATATCAAGAGTCTTGTTCTGCTTGTTGTAGTAGAAGAGTGCGGGGAATTCATTAACAACTTCTTTGTCTACACCGAGATCTTCAACTTCTTCGCCGCGAACTGTTACGTTAGCTGCGAGTTCAGTTATTGTTACTAAACTACCAAATTTAGTAGCTTCGTCTTCATAAGCAGCCATGTCAATATAGTACTTGCCATCGTCTGCATTCTTGTACTGTTTAATGAAGCCAAGAGTATATTCAGTGTAAATAGCTCTGTCATAAACTGTTTCTGTTTCGTAATTCCAGTTATAGTCATTGATGAGCTTGAGGTCTGAGTATGCATAGTTAGCAAAAGCACTTACGCTGTTGCCGAGGAGTTTGAATTCGTTTTCAATCTTTACAGTCTGGATTGCATATTTAGCAAGATCAGCAGCAGTTGCTTTTCTGTATGTAATAGTAATTGCTGTAAGATCTTCGCCTGATACGATATATTCTCTCTTTGTACCGTCAGCTTCTGTTACCATAGGAACATAGAATTCATGAGAATATGTGCCGGGGATAACAAGGAGCTTTAATACGATGTGAGAAGTAGCAGCGGGATCAAGAACGTCACCGTTGATATTCTTAATGAATGTTAATTCGCCGCCAGTTGTTACAGTCTTTTCACCGTAAGGAGCGTAAACAAGGATTTCGTTGTTGCCCGGGAATGCCTGAGGACCAGCAACTGTACCCTTTTCATTGAAGAGGTAGCTGTATTCATTAGCTAATGTGTAAGTCTGGTCATTAGCTACAAATTTGTCAGCAGTGTTAGGAACTGTTGTGAATTCAAGAGTAGCTTCTGTATCGCCGCGGTTTTCAAGAGCGAGAGTGTTAGGAAGTCCGAGAGCGAGAAGAGTCTTGAAGTTGTTATTGGTAATCATTGTGAATGATTCGCCAACCATGTCATTAACTGATTCAGCTGTGAAGTATTCTTCGCCTAATACATCATTTAATGTATCGAAACCGAAGTAGTAAACATCACCTGTTGTTGCGCCATTGTCACCGAGACCCTGGAATGCAACGAATTCTTCTCTTAAAACGAGATCATTGTTTGCATATTTTGTGTCATCTGTAGCAACGAGAACAACTGTCTTTTCCTGAACGTGGAATACGTCGAAGAGAAGAGTTGAACCTTCAGCGCGTTCAGCTTTAAGGGTATTGTAGATGATCTGAGCTGTCTGACCGCGGTTAAGAGCGTCATTGTAGCCGATACCTTCAAGACCAGCTGTTACGCCGAGAGCCTCAGCCTTTTCGATAAAGCCCCAAGGATATGTGAGGTCTGTGTAACCGATAGTTCTGAGAGCCATTGTGAGAGCGTCCTGATATGTAATACCGGAAGCAGGATCAAATTCAGTATCAGAGATACCTTTGATTATGTTCTTCTGATATGCATATGAGAAAGCACCAACGTACTGTTCATATTCATTGCCTACAACGTCTTTGAAAGGAGTGGAGTTTGTGGAACCATTCCAGTAAGAATCATCGGTATTGCCGGTAGCAATACGAGATACAAACAGCGCCATCTGATAACGCTGAATAGGATCTTCTGCGCCATCATCAGTAGCAGAAGTACCCTTGAAAATCTCAAGCATTCTTAAATACTTGATAGCATCCGCGTACGGATTCACATTCTCTTTTGTTGTATCAGCTGCGAAAACAGCTGCTGCGCCGCTGAAAATCATGAGAAGAGAAAGTGTCAAAGCTAAGAGCTTCTTCATGTTTTGATCTCCTTAAAATATTTTTTTGAGGGAAAAGCCTCGCACTTCCTTTGTTTTACGATTATCTGAAGCCCGTCATTCTAAATGTTCCAAAAATCTTGGAGCGATAAGAAATGGGGTACAGTTTGTCGTTAAACTGGGGTAAGATAGATTTTTTTCTCTGCGTGTATATAATACCCTATTCCCCGATATTTTGCAATATGTTTCGCTGATACGTAACTTAACTGTAATATTACACGCTATTTAATAATTCAAATCGTAATATTTCCCGTTTTGGTGATATATTTTCCGTGTTTTTATTTATGTATATATAATATAATAATATAAAGGAAGATTTTTTTCAGACAGGAGTAATATTCTTTGAATAAAGCTGTATTTTTGTAACATTACGAAAAAAGCGTCGGAGTTATCGGACAGACGAGATAAATTCGGCATAGAAAAACAAAAAAAGCTATACTGAATATACAGTATAGCCAAAAAATATGGAGCGGATTACGGGGATCGAACCCGCCACCTCAACCTTGGCAAGGTTGCGCTCTACCAAATGAGCTAAATCCGCGAAATGGCGACCCGGATGGGGCTCGAACCCACGACCTCTAGCGTGACAGGCTAGCGTTCTAACCAACTGAACTACCAGGCCAAATACGGAAATAAAAAACTTCCGTATAAATTAGATGGTGGGAACAATAGGGCTCGAACCTATGACCCTCTGCTTGTAAGGCAGATGCTCTCCCAGCTGAGCTATGCTCCCACGCATAAACGTATTCATTGCGAATACGTTTTGGAGGCGCCACCCGGAATCGGACCGGGGAATAAAGGTTTTGCAGACCTCTGCCTTACCGCTTGGCTATGGCGCCGCTTACGATTACATCAATCGTAACTTAAGTTTAGTAATTTGATAAAAATAACATCCGTGAGGATGTTACCGTAAACAATGAAACTCACTGTTTAAATGGAGCGGATTACGGGGATCGAACCCGCCACCTCAACCTTGGCAAGGTTGCGCTCTACCAAATGAGCTAAATCCGCGAAATGGTGCCTCCGGTCGGAATCGAACCAACGACACGGGGATTTTCAGTCCCCTGCTCTACCGACTGAGCTACAGAGGCAAATTTGGCGACCCGGATGGGGCTCGAACCCACGACCTCTAGCGTGACAGGCTAGCGTTCTAACCAACTGAACTACCAGGCCATCTGCGGACATTATTACATCCGCTCAGCTTTCGCTGTTGGTGGGAACAATAGGGCTCGAACCTATGACCCTCTGCTTGTAAGGCAGATGCTCTCCCAGCTGAGCTATGCTCCCACGCACTCGGCAAATCAAAGATTAAAAACAACTTATTGTCTTTAATGTTTTGTTCGCTTTGCCTTGCGACGGGTATAAGTATACCACAGGTCGAGAGTTTTGTCAACACTTTTTTTCAATTTTTTAAGATTTTTTTTGATTTATTTTTTCTTCCTTATAATATTAGGATTAGAAGTAATTATTCAAGCCCTATTTTGATTTTCTTAAAATTACAAATTTTTAAAAAGTCCGAGTAATTTTTCTTTTCCGTAAAGATATTTTTTGTCACAGAACTGGCAGCACAGCTCTATCTCTTCCGCTTCGCCTTTTTCACGCTTTTCCTCAAGCATATCCATTACTGCTTGTTTGCCCATACTTATAATCGCGCGGTCAGTTCTCTCCTCCGAACAATCGCAAGAATATTCGACTTCAAGCTCATCAAACACAGAATAAGGAATACCTTCAAGCGCGATATCCGCAATTTCTTTATTTGAAAGTCCAGCGTCAAATTTTTTTGATATATTTGTGAGCAAAGCTGCATTTTTTTCAATGAGTGAAATTGTGTTTTCATCGGCAAACGGAAGCAGCTGTACAACAACACCGCCCGCCGCTTTGCAAGAATAATCCACGTCAACAAGTACACCAAGCGCGCATACAGTCGGAACCTGCTCGCTTTCCGCATAATATGACGCAATATCCTCGGCAATTTCGCCGCTGACAAGCTCAGTCATACCTATATAAGGTTCTTTTTCACCGATATCTTTTGCAACCGAAATATATCCGTGTCCGACTGCCGCCGCAACATCAAGTTTTCCATTGCTTTTTTTCGGGACATCAACATCAGGATTTTGTATATACCCTTTTACGTTTCCGTAGTAATCAGAAACCGCAAGAATAGTTCCGGCAGGTCCGTCACCGCGTATTGTCAAAGTAAGCGAATCGTCCTTATTTCCGAGCATACAGCCCATAACAGATGCCGCCGTCAATGTGCGTCCGAGCGCTGCTGATGCGGTAGGGGTAGTGTTATGATATTTTATCGCGCTGTTTACGATATCGGTTGAATTTATTACATGAATACGCGCACTTCCGTCCTCGGTCATGGCACGTAAAATTTTAGATTTACCCATTTTATACCCTTTCAATTTATATTTTATTCATTTGCCTAAACTTATTTTTGAGATATGCAATTGTCTTTTATTGCTCTTGCGGCAATATACCAGCGTTCACAGGTTTCGTCAGGGATTTCAAAATTATACCCGCCCACAAACTCAAGCAGTTCAAAATTATTTTTTTCAAGTGCAGATAATATCTGCTTTTTAGTGAACATGCGCTCCGTCTGTTCTTCAAATGCACGTGAATAAAGACCGTTTTCTTCTTTGAAAAAAATATCAAGTCTAAAATCACAGAGATGTGTTTTCATATCATAATAATTCTGCCAGCCGCAATAAACGCCGTCTTCTTCTATTATATAATCATTGTTTCCGTAAACATTTTCAAATTTATACGGTGTATTTACATCAAAAATAAATATACCGTCGGGATTGAGATAATTATGAACGCATGCAAAACACTCTTCCATATATGCCTTTTTTCGCAGATAATTCACGCTGTCAAGGCAGCATACAACCGCATCAACCGTACCGTACAATTCAAATTTACGCATATTCTGACACAAAAATAAAATTCCGTCAAGTTGATTTTCAATTGCACGTTCCGAGGCAACCGAAAGCATATCAGGTGACAAATCCACAGCAGTCATATCATAACCGCGTCTTGCAAGTTCCAGCGTCATACTGCCGGTGCCGCACGCAAGGTCAAGCACAAGCGAAACCGGAGATTTTTTATGCTTTTCAAAAATTTTCTCAATAAAATCCGCCCAAGCCGGATAATCAATCTGACCGTTGAGCTTGTCATATACACGGGCAAGTACGGTGTATGAATTATCTTTCATTTCGTTTCAGTCTTTTCAAAACGGTAATATATCCGTCGCTTCCATATTTCAGACAGCGATTGACACGGCTTATAGTGGCAGTACTAAGTCCGGTTTCCTCGGTTATCTCGGTGTAAATCTGATTTTCATTGAGCATTTTAGCGGCGTGCATACGCTTTGTCATTTCCTGTAATTCAGCAACGGTGCAAAGGTCTTCAAAAAAGTCATAACATTCATCGATATTTTCCAGTGTCAGTATGGCTTTAAACAGAAAATCGGTTCTTTCATCTCTGATTCTTCCTGCCATTTTAAATTCCTCCTTTAAATTTTTACCTTAATTATTATTTTAATATACACTTCAGTCAAAAATAACTGAAATAATTTCGTCACTTGTACAGCCGCTGATACATTCTCCGGCAATATCCGAATTCAATTCAAGCACTGATGAAATTTCTTCTTTTAAATAACGTTTTCCGCATAGCAACTTTTCAAGTTCTGATATATCACGTCCTCCGAAAAAGTCACCGTAAATTTTTATATCATTTATTATGCCTGCGTCAGTATCAAGTTTTACGCAAATTGACCCGAACGCAAATCTTTTTTCCGACTCAAAAGAATATTTTTTTGATTTGCCGTAATTCCATTCCCATAAAGAATATTTTTCCTGCGATAATTTTTCGATTTCAGATATTTCCCTTTCATCAAATGATGAAACTTTATCATAAATCTTGTCTGAAAATCCGTTATCATAAATTTTGCCAAGCTCACGGCAAAGAAATAATAAAAACTCCTCAGCTGTCATCTTAAATTCAATTAAATCAGATATATTTACGACACGACTTCTTACGCTTTCGATTCCCTTACTTTCAAATTTTTCTTTTTTAACATTAAGTGCGCCTGAAAGCCGTGATAAATCCGCTCCGAAAAGCAACGTTCCATGATGAAGCAATGATTTTCCGCCGGATTTACGATGATATATACATTGCGCATTGCCTGAAATTTTTCGCCCGTCAATCACAGACACTATATCATTACGTCCATCCATTTCCGTTTCCGCCCCAAGTTTTGAAAGTACCGAAATCACAGGAGCGATATAAGGTTTAAAATTAATTTCCGCGCCTTGCTCGGATTTAAGAGGGCATATAAATGAAAAATTCACGTTTCCGAGGTCGTGAAATACCGCACCTCCGCCGGTAAGGCGTCTTACAACGGCTATTTTATTTTCACGTACAAAACTATCATTTACTTCAGCATATGTATTTTGATTTTTTCCGATTATTACAGACGGAGAGTTTCGCCACAACATGATTATATCTTCATCAGAAGTTTCAAGCAAATATTCTTCCGATGCAAGATTAAAATGCGGGTCGATACTGCTGTTTAAAATTAGCCTTATAATTTATCCTCCTCTCTCTTTATAAAAATAATTTTTTGACGATAATATTATATAACTGAATTATCATAAAGTAAAGTGTTTAATTCAAAATTAACAATTCTCTTTCACATATTAATATTTTTTTAATTTTATAATTATAAATATAAGTTCATTTTGGGTCTATGCAAATTTATTCGCTCTATTTTCAGTATAAAAAATTATTTTTTGAAAATTATACTATATATTTAAAGGTATTTTTAAAATATACTATATTTCACACTCAATTAAAGAAAAATTATATCATTATTATGTATAAACATCTATTGACACAGCAAATATAAAATGGTATAATAATGTTACCTCGTGAAAAAGGTTCTTTTTTTGTGGAATCATTTTTACAGAGGGAGGTACAGCTCACGGCGTTTCTTCATACTGCGCCGTAAAATTACTAAAATTCAATCAGGAGGTGCCGAAATGCGAGTCAAAATCACATTAGCATGCAGTGAGTGCAAGCAGCGTAACTACGATACAAAGAAAAACAAGAAAAATGACCCCGACAGACTTGAAATGAACAAATATTGTCGCTTCTGCCGCAAGCACACGCTCCATAAGGAAACTAAATAAGGAGAACCATAATGGCCGAAAACGAAAAAAAGGAAGCGGTTACACTTAATAATACCGATAACAAGGATAAAAAAGACGCCGCTCCGAAAAAAAACAAGGAATCTCTGTGTAGCAGATTTAAAGTCGGTTTTAAAAATCTTAAAAGCGAGTTTAAAAAAATTGTTTGGTATCCAAAAGACAGTACTATCCACAGTACCATCCTCGTGCTCGTCAGCGTTGTTATCTTAAGCGCATTCATCGGTCTGCTCGATTACCTGTTCTCCATTGGTATCGTCGGACTCGGACGCTTAATATGATTTTACCCCCTTTATTTATACAAAGTAGAGGATAAAACGATAGAATGAGCGATTTCAACGAAATGAATGCCGGTCCAAGATGGTATGTCGCGCATACCTACTCCGGCTATGAAAACAAGGTCAAAGCAAACCTCGAAAAAATCGTCGAAAACCGTGGGCTCTCCCATTTAATTTTTGACGTGCGTATTCCTGTAGAAACCGTCACTCAGAATGTAGACGGCAAGGACAAGGAAGTCGAGGAAAAAATATTCCCAAGCTATGTGCTTATTAAAATGATTATGTCCGATGAAAGCTGGCATGTTGTCCGCAATATACGCGGAGTTACCGGTTTCGTCGGTCCGGGTTCAAAGCCGGTTCCTCTCACTGACGAGGAAGCCGCCGCTATAATTGAACCTACCGCTGCTGCTCCCACTTTTGCCTTTGCCATCGGTGATACCGTCGATATCGTAGAAGGTATTTTCTCGGGATACAGCGGAAAAATAAGCGAAATTTCAGCAGATACGAACGAAGTAACAGTCGTGGTGTCCACTGTCGGACGCGATATGCCTATCAAGCTGGACGCTAAGGATATCAAAAAAAGCGAAGAAGAATAAGATTTTTACCGTTTTTATGATAAAAGTAAATTTCGCTTGACTATAAAAGATAACCTGTTTTATAATAGCGTTATCTTTGATTTTTGCAGTTATTTTTACCTTTTAAAGTGTCTGCGGCGACACTTTAAAATATGCCGCATACAGTGGGAGGAAGAAAATTTTTAATTCTGTTACCGCCCGCGATATTTTCCGCGGTACAGTCAATTCTTCCGCATTATCAACCACTTTCGGAGGTGTAAAACAGCTATGGCTAAGAAAATTACAGGTTATATAAAGCTCCAACTCCCCGCAGGTAAAGCTACTCCCCAACCGCCGGTAGGTCCCGCACTCGGTCAGTACGGTGTATCTATCCCTAACTTCACAAAAGAATTCAACGAACGCACAAAGAATGATATTGGTCTTATTATCCCCGTTATTATCACTGTATACGCTGACCGTTCGTTCTCATTTATCACAAAAACTCCGCCCGCTCCCGTTCTTATAAAGAAGGCCGCAGGTATCGAAACCGCCTCTGCTACTCCTAATAAGACCAAGGTTGCAAAGCTCACAAAAGAGCAGGTTAAGAAAATCGCGGAAACCAAACTTCCCGACCTCAACGCAGGCTCTCTTGAAGCAGCTATGAGCATGATCGCAGGTACTGCCCGTTCTATGGGTATTACCGTTGAAGAGTAATCGTTAATAGGTAGAGGAGGACATATTTAAATGTTAAACGGAAAGAAATATAAAGAAAGCGTTAAATTGATTGATAAATCTGCGCTTTATGACCCCGCTGATGCTTTAAAGCTCGTCTGCGAAACCTCCAAGGCTAAGTTTGACGAAACAATTGAGCTTCATGTAAGACTCGGCGTTGACTCCCGTCACGCTGACCAACAGGTTCGTGGTGCTATCGTACTTCCTAACGGTACAGGTAAAACCGTTCGTACTCTCGTTTTCGCTAAGGGCGATAAGGCTGACGCCGCTCGTGCCGCAGGCGCTGACTATGTAGGCGATACCGACCTCGTTGAAAAAATCACAAAAGAAAACTGGTTCGATTATGATGTAGTTATTGCTACTCCCGACATGATGGGCGTTATCGGTCGTCTCGGTAAAATCCTCGGTCCTAAGGGCTTAATGCCTAACCCCAAGGCTGGTACCGTTTCAATGGACGTTGCACGTGCCGTAACAGAAGCTAAAGCCGGTAAAATCGAATACCGTCTTGACAAAACCAACATCATTCACTGCCCTATCGGAAAGGCATCTTTCGGCGCTGAAAAGCTCGCTGAAAACTTCAACACCTTAATGGGCGCAATCATCAAGGCAAAGCCCGCTTCCGCAAAAGGTCAGTATATTAAGAGCTGTGTTCTCGCTTCAACTATGGGCCCTGGTATCAAAGTTAACAGCGCGAAATTAGGTTAATTATAAATATAAAAAACGATGTGACCTCATTTTAAGGCTGCATCGTTTTTTGATTTTTTGTGCAAGTAAGTTATATTTTTTTATGAATATATAAATAAAAAACCCGCAGAGGAATATTAACCTTGCGGGTATATTTTTTAATCTTTTAATTGTTAAGCCTGTTTTTTTACAAAACCGCTGTCCTGTTTCTGTGCCATTACAAGTCTCCAGTAATAGCCCTTCTTTTCAAGAAGCTCGGTATGTGTACCGTACTCAACCAATTTACCTCGGTCAAGCACCAGCAATTTGTCGGCGTTTCGGAGCGTTGACAAACGGTGAGCTATTGCAAGAGAGGTTCTGTTTTCTGTAAGTTTGTTAATAGCTTCCTGAATCAGCTTTTCGGTTTCGGTATCAAGCGCAGCAGTCGCTTCGTCCAAAATCAAAATCTTGGGGTCATGTATAAGCGCGCGGGCAATAGCGACACGCTGACGTTCACCGCCGGAGAGAGAATAACCTTTTTCACCTACCATGGTATTGTATCCTTCAGGCAGATTTACTATAAAATCATGCGCGTTTGCGAGTTTCGCCGCCGCAATTACTTCTTCATCAGACGCCATCGGCTTTGAATAACGTATATTATCTCTGATTGAACCCGAGAACAAGTGCGTTTCCTGAAGAACGACCCCTATTTGAGAACGGAGCGCATTCTGAGAAATATCTTTTACGTTTACATTATCAATCTCAATTCTACCCTCAGTTACATCGTACAAACGCATAACAAGGTTTACGAGAGTAGTTTTTCCACAACCACTGTGACCAACTATACCTATCATCTCGCCCTTTTTAATATCAACGTTAATATTCTCAAGTACGGGATTATATGTTTCGTAACCGAAAGTAACGTTCTTAAAGCTTATGTCGCCCTCAATTTCAATATCAATAGGAAGTCCGATATCGCTGACATCAGGCTGTTCCTCAAGAATTTCAAGCACTTTTCCGAGTGAGGTAAGGAACTGCGATATCTGACGCGGAATAAAGGTAATCCAAAGTAACGGTCCGTATATGATATTTGCGTAAGAGTTGAACTGATGGAGTTCACCTATACTCATTGTACCGTTAAACAATTTTACATTACCGTAAAGCATAATGAGATAGCTTCCGAATCTTACGGCAAAGCCTAAAAGCGGAAATACGGTATCGAACAATTTTGCGTTTGCTTCATCTTGTCTTGATTGAAGCTGTGTTGCGTCCTCAAAACGCTTGATTTCACTTTCTTCACGTCCGAAACTCTTTACAACTCGTATACCGCTTAAAACGTCTTGGAGCAAATGATTTACTCGTCTTCCGTAAAGCCAGCTTTTGTGGTTACGGTTCTGCATTACGCTCCAAAACTTCGCAACGAGAAATACTACAAGAGGAATCGGAACAAATACGAACAAGCTCATTACCCAGTTCAGGGCAAGAAGCAGTATAATCGCAAGGACAAATGAAAATCTCTGAATAAATCAGCTTGGGAGGTTACCCGTAATAAATGACTGAACAACGTTTACGTCATTGTTTATTCGTCCCATCAAGTCACCGGTTGATTTACGCTGTACAGATGAAAGTGACAGAATCTGAATTTTTTCAAACAAGAAAGTTCTCATCATAAGCGTGAATTTATTACCGGAAATCGCGCTTAGACGTCCCTGAACAACACCAAGTGCACGTTGGAACAAGTCGATTGATACAATGGCAACAACTATCGCTAAAAATCCGGCAATTTCGCCTTGAGGGGTTCCCTGAACCGGCTGAATATATTCGTTTACCGCAATACGCTGTATGTAAGGTACGATAAACTGAAACGCTACGGAAAATACCGCAACGAACAGCGGGAAAAACAGCATAAGACGCAGACCTTTTGTCATTGCCCAAAGTTTCAGATAAATATCCTTTTTGCTCTGACAAAACGGGCATATCGTAGTTCTTGCAACATACGGACGTCCGCATTTTTCACAGAAACGTTCTTTTTCACTGTTTTCGATTGGGTCTCCGCCTTTGCCTTCGGAGAGAATTTCGCACGCCTTGCACATAACCGCATAGCGAGGAAGGTTTCGACCTGAGATAAACCGGCACAGCAAAGTCGCCTTGCCGTCTATATTCGCATAAAAGCCACAGTTGCCGTACATTACTTCTGTTGTGAAGTCTGTGCAGTGGGACAGCTCAAATTTGTCAAGAAGCTTGCCGTCAAGAATCTTATATATAAATTTATCAGTAATCGCCATATAACCGGATACAAACTTATCATCGATTATATTAAACGGCACACAATACATAAAACGCTCGTCGGCACCCTTTGACGCCTCGAACACCGCCGCATCGGCAGCCGGCAGTTCATACATCAGTTTCATTATTTTGACCAGCCTTTCTCAAATTCCGTATATAATTCAGTTTTATGCGGATTGCAGAAATTTTAAATATCATTTACTTATTAGATATAAACTTCAATTCGTCTGAATGATGCCTTATCGAGTTTTGCAGGGTCAATTATCTGGAATATATTACCGTCCATATCTGATATAAATATACGTCCATCTTCAAGAGTTCTGATATTTGAAAACGGGTTATCCAGCACAAATGTTACCTTTCCGGCAGTAGTTTCAGCTTCCCAGTAAGAATATCCAAACTTTTCTTTTACGCTTGTAATTTTATTAATAGTAGGAGTAAAATAACGCAAATTAAGTTCATCATTAATAATTTTAACTGTTTCCTCGTCCAAATCGCTTATTCTGCGAATCATGCCGATTTCTTTACCTCTGCCTTTTTTGCGTGTATCAGGTTCACGGACAGATAAAAATTCATCAGGATTTGAAATTGGGAACGAGCGAAGAATGATTACGCGCTCAAAAAATTCCTTTTCGCCCTCATCGTTTATAATTTCAAGAGAAATGAGATTTCCGGAAGAGCGTGTGAATTTTGCATTTTCACGTGTAATATCGATTGATTTACGTGATTTGAACAGATTATCGACATCTGTTTCTTCATTTTCATCTTCATCATCGATATCGTCTTCAGCTTTTGCCTCCAAAGCTTTACTTTCCTTATCGGCAGCGCTTTGATTTTTCTTTTCAGCCTTTTCAGCTTCAGCGTTATTTTCCTTTGGAGTCTGAGTCTTTTTATTATCTTTTTCAGCGTTGCTATCGTTTAATTTTTCATTTGTTTTAGTATTGTTGTTTGCCATTATGTCACCTCATTTTGCCTTTATCGGCATAGAATAGATTTTCTTAAAGTCTAATTTCAAAAAATTACATTCCCTGAAGAACCTTCTTCATAGCCTCGTTCTGGAGCGTGTAGAGCTTGAAGTATACGCCCTTTTTAGCGAGCAACTCGGCAGGAGAACCGCTTTCCGCGATTTCACCGTTTTCAATAGCGAACAGCATATTACAGTCTTTCAAAGTAGACAGACGGTGAGCTATGGTGATTGTGGTACGTCCCTTAATAAGTTCCTCAAGCGCCTGACCTATAAGACGTTCGGTTTCGGTATCCATCGCGGCGGTTGCCTCGTCAAGAATCAGCAGCTGCGGTGACAGCAGGAGCGCGCGGGCTATCGATACACGCTGTTTTTCGCCTCCGGAAAGCGAACGGCTTCCTATACCTACCACGGTTTCATATCCATCGGGGAGACGTGTAATAAAGTCATGAGCGTTAGCCGCCTTTGCCGCCGCTATAATTTCGGGCATTGTAGCATCAGGACGAGCATATCTTATGTTATCGGCAATTGTACCGCGGAAAAGGAATATTTCCTGTGAAACTATTGCCATATTTTTACGCAGACATTCTGTTTTTATATCCTTGAGGTTGTATCCGTCAAGTGATATTACACCTGAAATCGGGTCATACATACGTGTGATTAAATTTGCGATTGTGCTTTTTCCGCTTCCTGTATGACCTACAAGACCGATATGGTCGCCCGCATTTATTGTTAGCGATACATTTTTCAGTATCGGGCGGTTAGGATTATAGTGGAAGCAAACTTTATCAAATTTTATATCACCTTTTATGTGGTCGAGCTGTACGGCATTAGGAGAATCTGTGATTTCTGGCACTGCGTCGAGGGTTTCAAACATACGCTGAGCGGCGTTGATTGTATCAGTTACCATGTTAGTGAAGTTAGTAAAGAACTGAAGTGGTCCGAAAATCATTCCGATATATCCGAAATATGTAGTAAACTGACCGTATGTCATTGTTTTGTTCATAACGGAAATACCGCCGAATCCCCAGATAGCCTGAGCAGAGACACCGATAAGCAGGCTGACAAGCGGGAATATTGTAAGTGACATGAGGTTTACGTGAAGATTTGCTTCATATAAACGGTTGCTGTATTTGTAGAAACGGTTTGTTTCCTCGGCTTCCTTAGCGAATGCCTTTACAACTCGGATACCGCTTAATGAGTCATTGAGCATTGAGTTAAGCGAGGAAGAACGGCGCCACTGTTTAGTATATGTACGCCAGAGTTTGGGGAGCATGAACTTAAATATCAAAACGATAATCGGAACCGGTATAAACACAATCAGTGTAAGCTGCCAGTTCATTATGAACAAGAATATTGTCAGACCGATAAAGTTAAGTCCATTAATGATAAGGTTCGGAATACCATCGATATAGAAAGCGCGGATTCGGTCGGCGTCATAGTTTACACGGTTGATAAGACGTCCGGTCGAGTTATTGTTAAAATAAGAGAGTGATAGATGCTGCATTGCGTTGAATATGTCAAGCTTCATATTTTTCGATACACGAGTTGACATTCTCGCATTTGCGCGGTTTTGGATTATGCTTATTCCAAGAGATACTATTGCGAGTGCAAAGATAACTCCGATTACAATCAGCAATTTCTCCATTGAGTGCCATTTACCTTCAACGTTAATAACGTTATCATAGAGAAGCTGACCACTTATAATAGGGTTTACAAGCGAGATTGCAGAAGTTGCTATCATACAGAAAAGTACTGTTACAAGCTGAACCTTAAATGGTTTAAAATAAGCAAGCAAACGTCTTACGAGTGCGCCCTTATTTACGCATTTTGTACATACACGGCGGTTCTGGTCAGCGTACACAGTTCCGCAGCGCGGACATTTTGCGTTCCACTGTTCAAAAATCTGGTCATCTTCTTTTACTGTTTCACCTCGGCAGAAACGATCCACTATATCAATAAAAGCAAAAAGACGCCGTTTTTTTGTATTGGTACAATA
>CALWTV010000108.1 GCA_944384555.1 uncultured Clostridia bacterium
TTCGTATGAAGCTTCGGGATAACCAAGCGCAAGTTTCATGAAGAAACGGTCAGTCTGCGCTTCCGGTAGCGGAAATGTTCCCTGTGATTCTATCGGGTTCTGAGTGGCAATTACAAAAAACGGTTCATCAAGTTTATACGTAACACCGTCAATCGTAGCCTGATATTCTGCCATACATTCAAGCAGGGCGGACTGTGTTCGGGGAGTTGTACGGTTTATTTCATCTGCTATGACTATATTTGAAAATAACGGTCCTTTTTTAAAAGTAAAGTCCGAGGTTCGCTGGTCAAAATAATTTATTCCCGTTATATCTGACGGAAGCAGGTCCGGCGTAAACTGTATTCGCTTACAGTCAACAGATATTGATTTTGCAAGTGCTTTCGCAAGCGTGGTTTTTCCCGTACCGGGAATATCGTCAAGCAGAACGTGGCCTCTGCAAAACAATGCTGTTATTATATATTTTATCTGGTCCTCTTTGCCGAATATTACCTTTGATACATTGGAACATATTCCGTCTGCGAGTCTTTTCACATTTTCGCTGTACATAACATATTTCCCCTTTATCTCTAGATTTTATAAAATTTTATTATTTGGTACTATTTCGGTCACTATCGCTTTTTAATGTACTATCGCTTGTTTTCTTAGGCATTGCTGATATCTTTTTCGCCCTTATATATGCTTCATATTCGGGTATAGATAAATCCTCGTTTTGTTCGCGCGCAATTTCTTTTACGTCTTTTACGGAATTCGATACTATAAATATTGATTCTCCACCGGGAACTTCGATTTCGACGTAAGTATAGACTTCGCCATAATGACGAACATACGTATAGCTCAAACGTCTTATTTTTCCATTATGAGGATTCCATTCCTCTGGAATAAGATGTCCTCTCAGCAAAGTATGTTTTTTATAGTCACGAGTGCCTGTATTTGTAATATAGTAGATATCGCAGCCCGCATATTTTTTATGGACATATCCAATTGTTCCAAACGAATCTATTCTTTTATCGAGTCCGATTTTTTCATATATTGAGTAATTATAATTTAATATGCCGGTATATTCAATCCTCGGTCTGTCAATCAGTTCAATATCAATCGGAAGCTTTAATGATTTTAATGCCTCAGCAAGTACTGAACCACTTACTATATCTGTACCGTCTGCCGCTGTTTTTGATGAATGAAAGAAATACGCGACACCGCCTTTTTCATTTGTGTTCTGATAGTAATTTCTTACCACTGTCTTATCATCAATATCAAATCCAAATATATGAGTTATAATTTTCTTAACTTCATCATCATTGTTTAAATTTGTTTCAGGATTGAATTCGAGGGCGGCAGTCGGGAGTTTCACGGTAGCTATAATTTTACCGCCGTCATCGTAGTATTTTTTCAGCATACGCAGACATTTCAGGCTGATAAGTTCCATTCCCGGGATTATAATCAATCTGTACTGAGCCGATGTATTTTCATTATTAAGACAAAGCACACCGTCTTCTGTATAGCAGCGTTCAGTCATAACATCAGGGTGAATAAAAGCGGCGTCTATTCCTACATATCCCAGCAATGAATTCAAAAGTGTCATATAATCTGCGCTGTATGGAGTTGACGGATATTCCAAGCCGCTCTCAGGACTTTCGTATAGATATACATGCGAATAAAGAGAATGTATCGGGTACAGTACCGCAGTATCGCATACAAAGCGTCCGCCTCCGAGCATAGAGCTTACTCTTGCACAAAATTCCGTATATTCTTCAAGCGTATCCCGCTTCGGCAAAAGCTTATCTATGATGGAACTGTCATTTTTTAAATCATCGGTTATTCTTGAAGAATCAGCACCAAGATGTACAAAAGGAAGATTCCCACCTCTCGTAAACGCGCTCATTGTTTCACGGTACATAAGGTCATTTGAAAACGGTTTAAAATTACGGAATTCATCAAACGCCACCATTTCACGATTAAACGCAGTTGCAGCAGATACCGCAGGTTTTATTCCATTAAGACCGTACATATATGCGTGTGACATATCCGCGCCCGGTATAGTCGCATATTTGTGAATCATAACAGCGTCACCAAAAATCCAAGGACAAGCGGTTGCTTTTGACTCTTTAGCAAATCCTACAACATCGAGTCCATGAGCTCCCGCAAAATCAGAAATTGCCTTAAGATATCCATCAGCCATCATTTTAACTCGGCATGACATAAACAACGCTTTATAATGCAGTGTATCTTTTCCGATATCCATAAACATTGCGGGGTAATATGGTGCAGGGTCAAAACCATACATTTCACGGAATACATTATTAAAATCATCGTCCCACATACGGCGGTTTTCCCCAGCAAATGCAATATCACGGTACATTATCCCATTCAGTACTGTTCCTACATAAGGGGCAATGTTTTCACACATATGCTTTATTTGAGAAGATATATACTTCTGTGCCACTGAGTAATCAAGCAAATTTATATATGTCAGTTCATCGCTTTCTTCACAGACATACTGATGAATCGTGAAATTTCCGTCAGGAACCTGCCAATCTACATAACCGTCAACAACATTATCACGCAAGTCTATGATATCGAGTCTGTCTATATCTACCGCTGTAACAGACATAGTTATCCCTTTGGAATAAAGCTTACGGTGAATTTTATCGCCTTTCATGCATTCATATTCCATTTTTTTTATGACCTTGCATACTGCTTTAGACGCATCGTCACCAAGCGAGGCAAGATAAGATTTCATATAATGTGCTTCGTCGCAGTATATCACGTTTAATGAATTTTTTTCTGCAAGTCCTATGATTTCCTCAAACTGAGCGGCTCTTTCTAAATATAAATCAGATGAAATGCTTTCTTTTTCCGCGTCCGAGGTCTCTATTGGAATTATTCCAGAAAATCCGCTTTTTTTATGAGCCATTATAAGCTTTGCCATTTCCTCGGAACCAATTTCATCAAATTTTTGCATAGGTACAAATACATATGGTGCATAACCGTCTTTTTGTGATGGTGATACAAACAATTTTTTAAGTTCAGTATAATCTTTAGGCGCATCATATTTTACAAATTTAGTGTTATCTATTGTTCTGAGAAGTCCGTCAGCTTTATTATTCATAGCTTCACTCCTTTAAATTTTCATATAACAATTTTTAATATAAATGATTAAAAAACAAAAATATAATATTCAAAATTATAATCTTCTATAATCTCATTTAATATGTGCCATTATATCACATTAATTATAAATTGTTAAGAGCCTTTGCAAAATTCTTATTATAATTTTTCAAATACATTGCATAGGTTCTCAGAAATTTAAAACATGACCGCTTCACTGGTATGATATTATTATATAACACAATCATATGACTGTCAATAGTAATCTTGAGATTTTCAAAAATATTTTCATGAATATATGATTTATATTTTTAAATAATTTTAACTTTATTTTTTATTATATTATTTTATTTTTTATTAATTTTTCATATTTTTTATATTTTCTCTTGACATTTTTAATAATATAAAATATAATTATTACACTTGCTGAATATAGTTAATATTTTTTGTATATATTAAACAACATTTAATATTACTATATCGACATTTTTAAGAATATGAGGTGATGCCGATTTGAAAAAATCATGGTCGTATAATCCGTCTCAGCCCAATTCAATTCCCGAAGAACTTTCAGAAAGCCTAACTAAACGTGGAATATCGAAAGAAAATGTCCGTCTGCTCGTAAAAACCGACATGAATACCGAAATGGTCAGATGTGACAACTATCTCGTCGTTACCGATTCTGAGCTCTATATTATATCAGGCTCAAACACACTCTCACGAAAAAATAATGTTTCCATATTCAGTTCAAAAAAACTTCAATCTCAATTTGAAGAACTACCCTCTCAAAATGATACTCCGGCAGTTTTCAACATAAAAGATTACGAAAATTTTAAAGTTGAGGAACTTTTATCTTCGTCACGTCTTGTTGCCAAAAGCAAAAATGATGACTCCTATGTTTTAATCGCAAATATGTCTAATACATATAAAAATGATATGTATAATTTCGTCAGATACTTAAACGATTTAGTTCAAAAAGGTGAATTCACTCCCGAAAAAGAGGGCAAACATTCTAAAAATGTATTTTGTCCTAAATGCGGTAACAGATACGTTGACCCAGAACGTAAAATATGCCCCAAATGTATGGACAGAGGCAAAGTCATACGCCGAACCGGTGTGTTTTTCCTCAAGTACAAAGTGCAGATTTTTATAATTTTATGTATCCTCATTGTAACAAGCGCTCTCGGAGTTCTTGGTCCCTATGTAAGCTCAGGATTTTACTATGACGAGGTACTCGATAAAAACGGCAAATTTTATGGAGAATTGCTCCTTGTTCTCGGAATAATCATATCAACACGCTTGCTCAATACCATAATAAGTATTTTTCACAATATAATCACATCAAGAATAGCCGCTAATCTCGTGTATGACCTTAAAAAGGTTATATTCTCAGCGATTGAACGTCTCTCACTCAGCTTTTTCACGGGCAGACAAACCGGTGGTCTTATGACTCAGGTAAACAGAGATGCAAATACTATTTACTGGTTTTTCTGCGACGGAGTTCCCTATTTTTTAATCAACATAGTTCAGGTTATCGTTATATTCATAATTATGATTATAATGAACCCGCTTCTTACCCTGCTTTCGCTTGTAACTGTTCCGCTTGTAGTAATCGCGATAAAAAGCGTGTTTGGACATATGGGCAAGCTACACGCTAAAAGATATTCACGCTCACGTTCCATGAATTCAGTTTTGAGCGATGTTTTATCCGGTATGCGTGTAGTCAAGGCGTTTTCAAAGGAAAATGAGGAAATTGAACGTTTTGACAGCAGAAGCCGAGCACTCGCCGCCGCTGAAGAAACTACCGGCATATTTTCAACTGTATCTTTCCCATCAATCAGCTTTCTTCTATACGCAAGCAATATTATCGTATGGGCAATCGGAGGCTGGATGGTTATAAAAGGCTCTATGACTTATGGTATTTTGCTTACGTTTATTTCATATATGAATATGATATACAGCCCTATGTTTTCATTTGTTGATATGACATCTCAGGCATCTGACAGCATGAACGCAATGAGCCGTCTGCTTGAAGTTATGGACGCAAAGCCAGATGTTGAGGAATCGCCGAATCCAGTTCCGCTCACTAATATTCAGGGCAAGGTTGAATTCAGAAATATCGGATTTTCATATGAGAAAAACCGCAAAATTATCGATGGTGTATCATTTGTAATCGAACCCGGAAAAGTTATCGGCATAGTCGGACATACAGGAGCCGGAAAATCTACTCTCGCAAACCTGCTTATTCGTTTATATGACGTAAACGAAGGTGAAATTTTAATTGATGACGTCAACGTAAAAGATATCTCTTTTGAGGATTTACGCAAAAATGTAGCTATCGTATCTCAGGAAACATATCTTTTCATGGGTACAATACTTGAAAATATCAAATACGCACGTCCGGACGCTACAAACGAAGAAGTTATTGAGGCGGCTAAAATCGCCGGCGCTCACGATTTTATAATCAAACTTCCCGACGCATATTCCACTCAGATAGGTTTCGGATACAAGGATTTATCCGGCGGTGAACGTCAGAGAATTTCCATTGCGCGCGCTATACTCAGAAATCCCAAAATTCTTATTCTTGACGAGGCTACCGCCGCTATGGATACTGAAACCGAGCGCAAAATTCAAACCGCGCTTGAGCGTCTTACCGTTGGCAGAACAACTATTATGATAGCGCACCGTCTTTCAACGCTCCGTGACGCGGACAAGCTTATTGTTGTGGAAAACGGACGTATGCCCGAGTTCGGAACTCATCTTGAGCTCATCAACAAAAAAGGAATTTATTATAATCTGTATAAAATGCAGGCACAGGCACTTAAAAATATCGGAATAGAATCTTAAGGAGGATTTTTACCGTTTATGGCTGAATCAAATTCTTTACAAAACATCGCAGCTATTATATATATAACACCCGAAAATTCAAAAATCAGCGTAAAAAACGATTTTCTTCAGCTTGAGCTGACCGCGCCAAACGAGGAAGGAAATATCGAAACAAAAACCTATGACCGAATATTTCTTCACAGAGCTTTTCCGTTTGACCACCCTTATTCATATATATCCGTGCTTGACAAAGACTCAAAGGAAATCGGCATGATTTCAAATGTCGATATATTTGATGAAGACACTTCCCTTAAGCTTCGTGCGGAGCTTGACCGCAAATATTACGCCCCCGTAATCAAAAAAATTAATTCCGTAAAGGAAAGATACGGGTTTTCATACTGGAATGTAGATACTGATGCCGGCCCGATTTCTTTTACTCTGCACGACACATACCGCAGTATGCTGAAAGTAGAGCACGTCAGAATATTTATCACTGACATCGACAGCAACCGCTACGAGATTCCTAACGTTGAAGAGCTTGACCACAAGAGCTATAAAAAAATTGAGCTTTACTTGTAAATATTATGCTGGCAGATAAAAACAGCAATTTTTAAAAAAGAGAGGTAAATTTCAGGATATGCAGGACAGACAAACTCTCACTTCTCGGTTGTGTGCGCTTGATAAGTCAATAAGTCCAAACCAAGTGCTTCTTCCGTTTGAATTTCATCTGCTGCCCGATGATTCCTATACCCTTGTTGACGGAATAGCCGCCGCACTTGATGACCGTATAGTGGTGTTTCAAAACGGCGAAAAAATAAAGGATATACCGTTTTCTGATATATCGGAAGTCAATTTCCGCGTGGGTGTAGGATGTGTATTTATTGAATATACAATGGACGGTTTCGATTTTATTCTCTGCCGTTCTGATATGCGTGAAAAAGATATTTTCGCCGCTGCGGCTAAAGAAATAAACCGCAAAATCAACGGCGATAAAATAAATTATCAATATGAGGAAAATCTCAACAGGGTATGTCCTCACTGCGGCAGACCTTATCCCCCCGGCTCGTCAGTATGTGCTCACTGCGCTAAAAAAACGGGATATCTTTTGCGGCTTTGGGAAGTAGCTAAGCCATACAGAGCAATGATTTTCTTCTCAATAATTCTTTATTTTGTAATTGCCGCGCTTAATCTGATAACCCCTTACATAAACCGAATTCTTGTCGATGATTATATAAAATATAATTATACCGACCAAAATGCAGTTCCGCCCGAACTTACTTCATTTTTGCTCGTAATCCTTTCAATGGTAGTTGTCAATGTTGTGATACGGCTTATTTCCATGCTTCGCGGTATTACATTAATCAAAGCCGGAAACAGACTTGTTGTACGTCTGCGCGAAATGGTATTTAATAAAATACAGACGCTTTCAATTTCTAAAATTTCAAGCAGAACCGCCGGCGAACTTATGAACCGTGTTACTGACGACACAAATACATTACAGCAATTTATCACGCGCGAAATGGGCAATATTCTTGAACAAGTACTCATTTTTGCCGCTGTATCAATTTTACTGTTCGCCTATGACTGGCGTTTGGCACTACTTATTCTTCTTCCCATGCCTTTTGTGGTAATTGCTCACAGACTGTTCTGGAAATTCATGCACCGCATGTATCACAAACAATGGACCATGAACGCTCAGGCTAACACAATTCTTCATGATATATTTTCCGGAATACGAGTTGTCAAGGCATTCGGAATGGAAAAGCGTGAGATGGAAAGATATGATGAAGTTACTCTTGCAGAATGCAAAACTGCCGTAAGAAACGAAACCTTTTTCGGCAAAGTTTTTCCTATAATTAATTTCTTCATGGGAATAGGCGAATTTTTCCTCCTGTATTATGTAGGAAACCACATTTTAGAGGGAACTATGACTCTCGGTGAAATGACCCAGTTTTCATCATATGTAAGCATTATTTACGGTCCTCTGCGTTGGATTGCAAATCTTCCGAGAAGACTTGTAAGAGTTATGACGTCTATTGTAAAAATTTATGACATATTAGATGAAAAAGTTGATGTTGCCGATAAAGAATCAGCTGTCGATATAAAAATAGAAGGATATATCGACATCGAAGATGCATCATTCGGATATGATAATACAACTGATGTTTTAAAACATGTAACCGCTCACATAAAGCCCGGTGAAATGGTCGGCATTGTCGGCAAATCCGGCGTCGGCAAATCTACGTTAATCAATCTTGTTATGCGATTGTATGATGTAAATGACGGCTGTATAAAAATTGACGGTATCGATATCCGTGATATATCGCAGTCATCGCTCCGTTCTCAAATAGGTGTTGTTTTACAGGAAACATTCCTTTTTTCCGGCACAATTTTCGATAATATCGCATACGCGAAACCCGATGCCACACTTGATGAAGTAATCACGGCGGCTAAAATTGCAGGAGCTCATCAGTTTATAATTAAACTGCCCGACGCTTACAATACAAAAGTAGGTGAACGTGGTCACACTCTATCCGGCGGCGAGCGTCAGAGAGTAGCAATCGCGCGCGCACTGCTTCACAATCCCCGAATCCTTATTCTTGACGAGGCTACCGCATCGCTTGATACCGAAACTGAAAAGCAGATACAGGACGCTATACAAAAGCTTATAGCAGACCGAACGACTCTTGCAATTGCCCACAGATTATCAACTCTCCGTAATGCTACAAAGATTATCGTTCTTGATAAAGGAACTGTCGCTGAGGTCGGTTCTCATGAAGAATTAATGCTCAAAAAAGGCATTTATTATGGTCTTGTAATGGCTCAACGTCAAATGTCAAAGATGTCTCCTAAAAACAGTGATATTGCATAATTTTATAAATTATATTTTATCCCCCGTACACAAACGGGGGTTTTCTTTATTTAAAATAAAAAGAGCTGCCAAAAGACAGCTCTTAAAATTTCTATTTGCACACACCTACATCTGAAATATCAATCGGAACAAATCCAATTTCCGTATATGCAGGTGAATCAGGCGCGAGTGTAAAGTCAAATTTATCCGGATTTGCAAATTTCGGGTCCGCAATAACGGTTCCTGCGTCTATATTATGCGACTGCATAAATTGAAGGTCGCTCTCCTCCACTCCGCATATTCCTTTTGTAAACACGGGACTTTCATTTTTACGGTCAAACACAAGATTTCTCGAAGCCCCTACTGTACTTTCGGTTACGTGCGATTCGTTTAATCCATAAATAGG
>CALWTV010000109.1 GCA_944384555.1 uncultured Clostridia bacterium
ATTAAGACAAGCCCGATATTCTGCGAGATGAAAACAACTCCGATTCCCGCAAATAAAATATACCAGCTTCCCACATCGAATATCGCGTCAAGAACGTGTCCGGCTCTGCAAAGTATATAAAATTTAACTCCCATAGCTGCGAGCAAGTGAACCGCACCAACTGCGATTGACACAATAAGGAATGTCATGGGGTCATTTACGGGGTTAAACCAAAGCGAGGTGTCAGGTGGATTTTCTATTCCAAAGAAATTCTGCATTATCGCCTGAGGTAAATCTCCGAAATATCCGCCAAAAATTATACCCATGATGATACATGAAAATCCGCATATTGTGAACATCGTCAGGAATTTCTTCATCGAACCGCGCGGTTTCAGCAGTCCAAGTCCGAGAATACAGCCGATTGTAAGCATAACTCCATATCCGACATCGGCGAACATAAGCCCGAAAATAATCGTATAAAATATACTCATTATCGAAGTCGGGTCAAAAGTTCCGTATGCGGGCAGAGAGTACAATTCGATTACCGGCTCAAAGCATGAGCTTGCGCCATTTTGAAGCAGTACCGGCACATCGTCATCAGGCTCAGGCTCGGACATTTCATAAGCGCAGTCTAATTTTTCAAGCTCCTCAGCGACTTTACCAGATACTTTTTCCGGAACCCAGCCGGACAGCAGAGCTACACTTTTAGTCTGAGCCAGCCGCCCTTTTGCCTCAAGGCGTGATATACTGACTTTCTGAGCGTCACTCATTAAGTTAATTTCATCTTCTGATTCTGCAAGAGCCGTAAGTTCAGTATCATAAAACGCACGCTGAACTCCGATTTCTTTGATTCGTTCAAGGGCTTTTTCGGTTTCATATTTGGCGGAACTTGTACCGTCATCGAAATTAATTCTTATAAATCCGTATGAGGCAAGTGTGCGAAGAACATCATCAATATCCGAGTCAAAAATTACCGCCGAGATAAATTTTCCCGAAGTCTGCGCACTTACTACTTCAATTTCAACAGCATATTTTTCCGAAACTTCAGATATTGCCTTATCGGATTCGGCAGACGGAGGAAACATTCCTAAAATCGTTGACGAGGTTTTGGTTTTCATTAAATCGCCACCAAGCGGACACTCATATTCAATCCAAGGGGAAAGGGATTCAATTTTATCTTTAAGCCCATTTTCCTCACTGCGCAATGCGGCGAGTGACGCCTCAATTTCCTTAGCACGCGATACAGTTTCGACTGAACTGGGATTTATAGCATTGTCAAGCGAGTCATAATCAATTTCAGGTTTTTGTGAAAAAAGTCCCTTTTTCTTTTTTGAGTAACGAGCCAGCAGAACGGACGCTTCTTTTGTTCCATTTAATTGTCTCTGAATTGCAGAAGTATCGTAATCGGTATCGAATTTAGTGATTTCCCTATCCGATTCATCGTTTTCATTTAAAGGAAATTCCGCAATTTCGACGCATGAGAGCCGCATAAGACGTTTAATCAGCCTGTCCGTATCTTTTTTAGGCACGATAACGGAGAGCTTTTTCATTACGCTTACTGCCATTTTTTAACCACGCCCCCGATAATGAGTTTCACAGCTTCACTGAGTCGGTTGCTTGCATCTGCCTTGATTTTAAGGGCTTCGTGCCGTGATTGCTCTGCTTTTTCTGAAATAATCCGCTGAGCTTCTTCACATGCCATAGCAAGCTTTTTTTCCATTTTGTCATGTTCAAAACGTTCGGCTTCTGCCTGACGTTCAACCGCGTCTTTTTTCGCATCAGCGATAGATTCACGAGCTTCCGCTGAAGCCATACGTATAATTTCTTCGGCACTAACTTCTGCCGCTTTAATTTTTTCAACCGCTTCTTTTGTCACAGCATCAAATCCTTTTCAATAATTTTCTTCTATTGTAACATATATTATTTTTTAAATCAATGTTTTTTTATACTATTTATATATTATATTTTTGATTAAAGGAAATTTTTTAATATATATTAAAATAAAAGTCAGATTTTATTTTTTAATAGATTTCTTTTCGGAGGAATAATTAATCCGGTTTCAATATCAAAAATATACTCAGCTGAACGTGAAAAAAGTATATTTCCGCTCCTTGAAAGGCGTATTTCGGCTGAAAGCTTTATATATTTCGCAGACAATTCCTGCGCTCCAATATCAATTGAATAAACAAAGCCACGAAACCGAAATCGATTTTTTTCCTTTTCAAGCGATGATTTTGCGATATTGTACAGTTCTGACTGTGCGTATTCAAATCCGAGTGAGATTATGTTTTCGCAGAATTCAGATACGGCGGTGAGCGCGGGTTCTTCAAGCTCTGATAAATCGGGGAATTTTATATCTGTTTCAACAAGTATTGTTCCGCAGCCTCTGTATACTTTTTTTATGCGATTTACTTTAAAATTCAAAATGATATTCCTCCGTTTTTTTAATCAAAGTTTTTCATTATTAAATTATATGGCATTTCAGCTGTTATAATACGTATCGTAACCTTGAAATAAAATACCGGGGAGAAGTTTTAAAATCCTCCCCCCCAATATATTTATTCATTTGCTTTCATGGATTCAACCATATCTATTGAATTAAGCTTACGTAGCATTATCAAATCAACTATTACCGTAAACATAAGTGTTACAGCGGCTGAAAATACATAACTCAACGGATAAATTTCGCGTCCAAACATTATCATGTCAACTTCACTTGCGGCAATTACAAATTTATGCAGGAATATTCCCAAAACAAATCCGGCAAGCGTACCGATTATACTTAATATTGCGGTCTCTCGATAAATATAAGATGCGACTTCGCCTTCATGGAATCCAAGTACCTTTATTGTGGCAAGTTCTTTTTTCCTCTCACAGATATTAATATTTGTAAGATTGTACATAACGATAACCGCAAGAGCGCCTGCCGCAAGTATCAGTACAACTACAATATAGTCGATTTTTTTGAGTGAATTTGTAAAGCTTTCCTCAATCGCGCTTGAGAACTGTATATACATAACATTATCGCTTTCCAAAAGCTGTGAAGAAATATCATCTCTCATTTCGTCCGCTTCATCGGTCAGCGTTATAAGCACATTACTATATTCGGGTGCTTTGCCGAAAATTTCACGGTATACGGACTCGCTCATGAACGCATATGCCGTAACATAATTCTCAGTAATTCCGCTCACGGTAAATTCCGAATTTTCTCCGTCAATATTTCGTACCGTTACAGTATCTCCAATTTTAATACCGAGAGTTTCGCATAATTTTTCGGTAAGCACAAGACTATCATCATCGAACGGAACCGGCTCTCCGGTTTTGCGAATTCTAAGATTTATCTGCTCCGTAAGCTGAGAGGTATTTTTCGGCACATATATCTCTACGCTTTTTGATTCGCCGTCTGATTCTATATATCCTGACTCCGAATGAATTTCCGCATAACTTTCAACGTAATTTGAATTATTCAGAAAATCATTTACAATCTTATCATTTTGCGCATCGCCGTCATTTTCTAAATAAAGCAGTAAATTATATTTATAAAGTTCGTTAAACTGTTTGTTTACTATATCTCCGATTGAATCTCTCAGTCCGAATCCGGTAACAAGCAGCGCGCAGCAACCCGCAATTCCAAATACAGTCATGAAAAAACGTTTCTTATATCTGAAAATATTTCGTGCTGTTACCTTATGGGTAAATTTCATTCTGCTCCAGATAAATCCAATTCGTTCAAGAAGTATACGTTTTCCGGCTTTAGGAGCGCGCGGCAGCATAAGTGATGCTGGTTTTTCAGACAACTGCTCAACACAGGCAAATAATGTTGCCGCAGTAGTGCAGGCAATAGCAATTAAAATTATAATAACCGCATAATTCCACCAAAATACAGTTTCAAGCGGTGGCTGAATATACATCATGCTGTACGCATTGCTGATTACCGTGGGGAAAAGCTTAAATCCTATCACAATTCCCACAATACCACCAATAAGGCTCGCAAAGACACTGTATCCCACATAATAAGCCGCTATAATTCCGTTTGAGTATCCGAGCGCTTTCAAAGTACCTATTTGAGTACGTTCCTCTTCAACCATTCTTGTCATAGTGGTCAGCGCAACAAGCGCCGCTACAAGGAAGAAAAATACCGGGAATACTTTAGCTATCGCATTTATTTTTTCGGAATTGCTTTTATAGCTTGCAAAACTTACTATATCTCTACGGTCCGTTATATACCATTCCGGCGCTTTAAGCTCATCAAGCTCTGCCTCAGCGTCTTTTATTTCCGCTTCCGCATCGGCAAGTTCCTTTTCCGCATCGGCTTTCGCATCGGCATATTCTTTTTCACCATCGGCAAGTTCCTTTTCACCGTCAGCAAGTTCCGCTTCCGCATCAGCTAACTGAACTTTTCCGTCTGCGATTTCTTTCTCACTGTCGGCTAATTTTTGTTTTGCTTCCTCAAGTTCTGCCTCAGCTGAAACAAGCTCCGCTTCGCCGTCAGAAATTGTTTTTTCAGCCGCCGCTATCTGTCTGTTTCCTTCTGCAAGCTGATTCTCAGCCGCCGCAAGCTCCGCTTTTCCGCTGTTTATCACGCTTCGGTTAGATTCAATCTGCGCTCTGCCTTCGCTTTCTTGCTTATCTATCTCCGCTATCATCTGCGCATACTGTTCTTCTGTTAAAAGTCCCTTTACCGCTTCAGCGTCCTCACGCGCTTTTGCAATTTCTGCATTCAAAGTAGCTTCCGCCGCATTAAGCTGATTTTCAGCCGCCGTAAGCTCGTTTCTTTTATCTGCGATTTCAGCTTCAGCCGCCGCTGCTTCGGATTTCTGCGCTTCTAATTCCGCTCTGCCGTCTTCAAGTTTCTGGCGGTTTTCGTTTATCTGCGCCTCTCCGTCTGCGATTTCTGCACGCGCGTCTTCAAGCTGCTTTTCACCGTCGGCAAGCTCCTTTTTCTTATCCTCGATTTCTGCTCTGCCGTCCTCAATTTCCGCTTTTGCGTCATCAAGCTCTTTGCGTGCGTCATTCAATTCAGTTTCCGCTTCGGCTTTTGCGTCATTATATTCTGCCCATGCGTCATCGATTTCCGCCTGTGCCTCCGCTTTTATATCATCATAGCGTATCTGAGAACGAACCGTTCCAAACTGCTCTAATTCATCGGTTATCTCATCAATTTTTTCAAAATAACTGTCTGAAAAACTGTTCATATTCTCAACGCCATTTAATGTTACAAAAATATCCGTATATACATCGAGATTATACGCCTCTTCAAATACATACATTATAAGTCCGACAGAACCGTTTCCCACAGTACTCGGTTCCTCCTCTATCGACATATAATGCGGCGATTTTACGATTCCAACCGCAGTAAGCGATTCAAAGGCATACGTATCTGAACGCGACTCATAATCTTTATTATCTTCAGAAATTGTAAAAACCTCATTCAGATTATGAGTATTTGCATATCCATTCGGAAACATTATAAGACATTCTCCGGGATTTTCAGGCATACGTCCCTCTATCAATTCAAAATTGTTCAAAAACGTATCCTGTCCCCGTTCATTCAGCGGAACTCCGTAAATTCGAGTAACGTAATTCCCCGATTCTGTTTCCATATTTAAATCGGTAACATATGCCGGCATAACATTTTTTACATATTCAAGTTTCTCAATTTCGGCAGCGTCCTCATCGGTAAGTCCTAACGTTCCTTTTATCGAGATGTCATACATATTATTTTCGGCATAATAATTATCAACTGTGAGCTGCATATCTGGAGTGGTAGCCATAAGCCCGCCTAAAAAGCCTACTCCTACCGCCACAATAGCAAGTATCGAGATAAACCTCGCACTGCTCTTTTTTACTCCCATGAACAGCATTTTAAGGTATGTTTTTTTCATTTAATCACCTTTTATACCTTTACCATTCTATCTGCTCAACGGGAATAGGATTTTCATTTATATCCATCTTGCTGACTTTTCCGTTTTTGATATGAACAACTCTATCCGCCATAGCGGTAAGTGCGCCGTTATGGGTTATTACTATAACTGTTTTTCCGGTTTTCCGGCATGTATCCTGAAGCAGCTTTAAAATTGTTTTTCCGGTGTTGTAGTCAAGCGCGCCGGTAGGTTCATCACACAGCAGTATCTTGGGATTTTTGGCAAGCGCACGTGCGATAGCTACTCTCTGCTGTTCGCCTCCCGAAAGCTGCGCCGGAAAATTATCCATTCGTTCCTCTAAACCTACATCAATTATTGTCTGCTTTGCGTCAAGGGGGTCACGGCAAATTTCTGAGGCAAGCTCCACATTCTCAAGTGCGGTGAGATTCTGTACAAGATTATAAAACTGAAATACAAAACCTACGTCATATCTTCTGTAATCAGTCAGCTTTCGCTTATTATATTCACTGATTTTGTTTCCATCGAGAATAACCTCGCCCTCATCACAGCTGTCCATTCCCCCGAGTATGTTCAGCAAAGTGGTTTTTCCTGCGCCGCTCTGTCCCACAACTACACAGAATTCTCCTT
>CALWTV010000110.1 GCA_944384555.1 uncultured Clostridia bacterium
AAAAGCCTCTTTTTTCTTTTTGTGTTGCCTGTTAGAAAAGGGACACGGGTGATTTATTACCCAGCGTATCAAAATGGCTCAGAAGTGGCTTTTTCCCAAAAAACAACACTTTTCTAAACCTCCGAAAAGAGGCATTGTTATGATGGCATTTTGTGCGGAGAAAACCTAGAATATGCCGGCTATTATCGTTCGATACTGCTTTCGTGACAGCAAGGGTAAGATCGTGAATGTGAAATATTCATCTACGAGATACCCTATTTCCCAGACACAAGCCAGCCGTGTGAGGACGAGCCAAATACGGCCTGTCCAGATACGGAAAACCCGGATATGGATAATCCATGTCTGGAAAACCAGCCACAATTAAATAAAGATAAAAGAAATACTAATTCATCAAGTACAAAAGAAATCAAATCCTATCCTAATCAAACTCCGCAGGTGCCAATCGGGCCGTACAGGACAGGATGTGGGATTGAGAGAACTATCGAAAACTCATTTTAGAGAAAAATATGTGGGTTGATTTTGAAGCATAAATTACTTATAAATCTCGCAAACCCGCCTCTATCTCTTCAAGTTTCTTTCTGACCTCTGTCAATTCCCTCTCTTCTTGCTGAATCTGTGCTTCTAAATTTATATCAACATATTCAGATGGATAGTGATTACTAAGTACATATGCTATTCTTTTTCGCCTTACTAGTTTATCTCTAAGAAAACAAAATAATTTTGCCGGAGTATAAGGAGTCCCCCAAATCAATATAACACCTACGTAATATACTAATAGTGCCAGTGCTCCAACGATTCCACTGCTAGCGAAATCTAAAACGTCTTTTTCACCATTGCTTGAATTTTCAATTAATTGATAAAGCGGCTCAGAGAACAGTCTAATCCCAACTATTATGAATAAGCCACATGTTATGAACAATATTACAAGCAATTTTCTCGCAGCAGGAGCAATTTGAGTTTTATCAAATTCAAAAATGTTTTTCAGTTGCTGTAATCGTGTTTCCGCACTGCTTATACTCTTTTTGAGATCTTCAATTCTTCTTGATAAGACTTTTCTCTTGCCTTCTCTAGTTTGTTCTTCTAGTTTTAAACGAAGCGCTGCGTTTTCTTGGACCAATTTATCATTTTGTTGATGAGATGCTACAAGGCGTGCCTCACTTTCCTGCTTTCCTACACCCAATTCATAGATCAGTTTCGTTTGTTCATGTTGCAGAGTTTTAATGTTCTCGCTTTTTTGTGCTATAATAGCCGCAAACTTGTCTTCATCTGTGCTAATGTTTCTTATATCTCCAGCTGTAAGCGAGTCACTGGCAAATACAAGAGACAAATTATCTAAGTCAGAAGTGTTTTCTGCATGCTTTTGCATATAAGCACTAATTGTATTTGCGAATGCTGTGAGTTCACTTGTGCCTATAGCAAATTTAGATGCGAGGGTCATAATTGTATTGGTTAATCCATCTCCGCATTCTTTCTTTGCTTGCAGCCACATTATATTTGATAATTGTGTTTCCGTTATACATTCCTGGACATTATCAGTTGTAGTCTGATTCCAAAATGTTAGTTTCCCATCATTTGTGAGGACCCACCAATGTGCATCAGTAATTGAATTGATTCTGTGCGGGCGCTTTTTAGCACAATATGCAATAAGTGATAAATCGTGCTTAGCTTGTTTTATGGAATACTTATCGTTTTGCTTTGTTCTTATAAGGTCAGAGATATCTTCTTCCAAAATAACACTATCGTCAAAGTCATCTACGATTTCAATTCCAAAGTTGGTCTGCAATATTTTGCGAATGTTCTCTTGTTTTGATAGTTCAAAAAATTCAGTCCTAGATTTTCCGTGTTGGTATGCGCTCCAGAATCCAGATGTACGTATTGTGCTATTACGCAAAAAAGTCCCTGTTTGCTGGGTATAAGGAGCAATTTCTTGAATAAACCCCTTAATACTTGAACAAATTTCTTGCACTGTTTGATCTAAAACAATAAAGTTTGTACCAGATTCCTTAAGAGTTGTCCAAGTAATATAGGCAGTCTCATTATCTAATTCTGGTTGTAATTTTAATAAGCGCAACAAAAAATTGGTATCTAAGATTGCCGTACCAATGTTAAAATTCTTATCAGATACTTCCTCAATTTTAGACGGCTTAAAATTTAATAGTGTTGATTGAATTGCTCCCTCAAATAACTTTAAAAAAGAATGATATGAAGTTGAATCTTCAGCCCTACATTTGAGTAAAAAATTGAAAAAAATCTCTGTATATTGCCAATAAGTCTCGGAAGGATCTTCATCGGTTTTGTCACTAGGTTTTACTATCTGATAAATACCTGACTGAATAAATTCCGCTAATTCATACGAGTGAGTATAGATCCATTGGCAGACATTTTCGCGGATTTCTTCAATCGAAATATCTACATCTTGGCTAATCAAAAATTCTTGAAACGCATAAAAGAATTTTTCAATTTCGGCTTTCGCAGTTTCGTGGTTGACAATATATTCAGAATTTACGATATCTGTATCAAGTACAATAGTTCTGTTTCCTATGAATTGAACCTTATGTTCTTGCACTAAAATATTTATAAGATATCGTAGTGTATCCTTCGGGATACTTACATTGTATAAGTTATTAATGGAATCTCGCAACTTTAAAAAAGAGACCGAATTCTGTCCAGCCGTCATAATTAAAGCTGTTTCAACCAATGGAACAAAGCCCCAGAAAATATTTTTACTTTTATCAAAAGCATCTGCCGCAACAGCATAAGCGGCCAGTTTCAAATTATCATTAATGTTCATAATAGTGCGACCCTCCTATGCAGTATAACAATATTATACAGCATAAAAGGGCGCAGGACAATCTTATTCAGTTATAACTTCTACAGGTATATGACTATTAATCTGTAATAGGTACAGTGGGATTGCATGACCGGAACTATCATTTTCTTTTATTGCAACAAATGCTCCCTTTTTATATGCAATCCTATATCTATTTTTTGAAGAATCACAAACTAAATCATTTTCAAATATTTCTATATTATTCTGATCAAACAAAAGAGTAGAAACATCGATTCTCATATCATCAGAAACTACATTGTCACAAATAAACTGATTGATACGACTAGGATTTATCTCCATAATAGTTGTACCTATATTCTGTGACCTAATTCTAAATCGAATATCCATATTACCTCCACACAAAAGATATGCGTCTTCTATATATGGTATTCTATTAAAGTTTGCACATAGAAATGCAATTTTAATCCTTACAATGGCCTTATTTTATATTTGCAATTCTTCCTTTCTGCAACTTTACATTGGGTCTTCTTTGTAACTAATCTATATTCTGACAAAGGGCGTCGCATTTCTTTCTAGT
>CALWTV010000111.1 GCA_944384555.1 uncultured Clostridia bacterium
CGTGACCGGACGACGTGTGATTAAAATTTGTGGTCATAGAAATAATCAAAAGGAGAATAGTCATGGCTGAGGAACTTGATATTTTTAATGAAGATTATAATCATAGTTATTCCGAGGAAAAGAATTATGTAAAACCTACTGACCCGCTTGTACTTGATAAGCTTGAATGGTTTATGGATCAGAAGCTGGGATTTATGATGCACTGGGGTCCTTACAGCGAATGGGGATTTATTGAATCATGGGCGTTGCCCGATGAAGATACCTCATGGGTAAAATTTGACCTCGCGCCGTTTGCAAGCAGGGAAGAGTTTAAAAAAGCGTATGTTGATTTGAATAAAACTTTTAATCCTGTATGGTTTAATCCCGAAAGCTGGGCTGAACTTGCGGAAAACACCGGATTTAAGTATTTGCTGTTTACAACAAAGCATCATGACGGATTTTGTATGTGGGATACAGCATATACGGATTATAAAATCACATCTCCGGATTGTCCGTTCCATACTCATAAATACGCAGACGTATGTAAAAATCTTTTTGAGGCTTTCAGAAATCACAATATGGGAATAGCCGCGTATTTTTCAAAAGCAGACTGGCACAGCCCGTATTACTGGGCGCCGGGAATGGAGCGCAGTGCTTGGACTGACCGCAATCCCACATACGATACAGAAAAATATCCGTGGCTTTGGGAACAGTTTGTTCAGTTCACAAAAAATCAGATACTTGAGCTTATGACAAAATACGGAAAAATTGATTCATTATGGCTTGACGCGGGACAGGTATGTCCAAATAACCCGAAAGTAAAGCAGGATATACGGCTGAGTGAAATTGTGGCGGAAGCGAGAAAATATCAGCCCGGTTTGCTCTGTGCGGACAGAACAGTCGGTGGCGAAAATGAAAACTATGTTACACCTGAACAGACTGTACCACCAAAACCTCTGCGTATACCGTGGGAAAGCTGCGTAACTCTCGGTCACAGTTTCTCATTCGGATATGATGATGAATATAAATCTCCGAAGACGCTTGTAAGACTTCTTGTAGATATAGTTGCGAAAGGCGGAAATCTTGCGCTGAATATAGCTCCGAGACCTGACGGAAAACTGCCGACAAAAGGTGTTCAGTCTCTTATCGGATTTGGAAAATGGCTGAGTAAAAACGGTGACGCGATTTATAATACAAGGGTATGCGTTCCGTACAGAACCGGCAAGTATGCCTATACTCAAAATCTTAAAACAAATACATATTATGCGATTTATCTTCCAGATGAAAACGACAAGCCGAATTCATTTGAAATTCCGTTTAATAAGCATGTTTCATCAATAACTTTTAACGGCAAAAAAGTTGATTTTACACATAAGGATAATATAATAAAGATAGACACAGACGGAAATTACCCTGAAGAAGAAGCATATGTATTTACAATGACGCACTGATTACAATTTTTACTATAAAGATATATTGTCAAAACTAAGATAATGTCTGACTAAAAGGTGAGTGATTTTAATGAAAAAAATAACAAATTGGATATTAGCAGTACTCACTGTCATTTTAGTTATTGATTGTATTGTCATTGGCTTAAAATTATTGAACGGAGATTACGATATAACTATTGGCACATATATTGCTGGAGAATGTATAATTGTTATATGCGGATGTAATGTTTACAGAAAGTTCAGCAAAATATGCCCTCACTGCGGCAAGACATTATTTACAAACGGAAAGTACTGTTCTTACTGTGGCAAAGAGATAAAGTAATCGTAAATTAAATAAACATAATCAATGAGGCATTATAATGAGAAAAAGATTAGTTGGTATTTCATCTTTGATAGTAATTTTAGGTGCATATTTTGTGTTTAGATACCCATTGTTTGGTTTGCATGGAATGAAAGAATTTCCTTTGGTTTTATGTGTTGTAGGTATATTTTTTATTGTTGTCACTGGATTAATTAGAAAAAATAAAATAATGCCTATAACAACTGTAATCGGTTATATTGTCGGATTTTTTGCCGGAGTTTTGTTTGAATATGACTACGGAGAAGGTTTGAACAATATGTGGATTATTTGGCTTTGGTGTTTTGTAGCGGCGATTACCATTGGTGTAATTTTAAATTTGATTTTGATGAAAAAAATTCAAAAGAGAAGTGTATAACTGGTTGTAACAAATAAATTTAATATGAAAAAAGGTGAGACTTAGTTATTGTAAAATTAGAGTGTCGCCTTTTTAATATATAATAAAAATAATATATATAATATATTTATGAAATTAAACTAAGGCAAGATATAGATTAATTTAATCCTTTTAAAATACAAGACATACAAAATAAAGCATCTTCATCAATATAACAATTGCATTCATTACATCTATTGGAATGTATCGTACAACTAGCTCCTAAACAACTTAATAAAATTATTACTCGAAGCAAGTATAATTAATATAAACTTTCTCATAATATATCTCCTGTGACTAATACGATAAATAATATTACTATTATATTATAACACTCGAAATGAGAATTTGTCAAGATAAAATACTCAATTTGAGTGTTTTTATTGAAATAAAATATCTTTATTGTATAATACAATAGAGGAGTGATTTTATGGATTTTGGCGATAGGCTGCTGCAACTGTTGGAAGAGAATAATATTTCTCAAAAAGAGTTTGCTGAGATGTTGCATATAGCACCGACTACTTTAAATGGCTATATAAAAAATAAAAGGCAACCTGATTTTAAACTTGTAAAACGCATTGCGTCTATTATGAATGTCAGTGCAGATTATTTGCTTGGACTTAATTCTGACGGCATTTCACTTAGCGCTGAGGAATTATCGTATATATCTAAATTAAGAAAAATGTCGGACAGCAGTCGTCAAATAATATATGATTTAGTTAATATTATTGCTCAGAGAAATATGTAGGTGTATTTTATATTTTTTTATATAATAAAAAAGTTCTGCGGTAAAAATCGGATTTTGTTTGATTGATACCGCAGAGCATTTTAACAATGTTTAATTTTATTAAAAATAAAAAGCCATACAACGTAAGGCTTACAAAAAAGATATTAAATTAAAATGGGGTGAATAATGGGATTCGAACCCACGACCTCCAGGGCCACAACCTGGCGCTCTAACCAACTGAGCTATATCCACCATAATATATTTGAAATTCAAATATAAGAAACACCGTAAGGTGGCGTACCTTGGGGGATTCGAACCCTCGACCTACTGCTTAGAAGGCAGTTGCTCTATCCGACTGAGCTAAAGGTACACAAAATAATGGAGCGGGTGATGGGAATCGAACCCACATAACCAGCTTGGAAGGCTGGAATTCTACCACTGAACTACACCCGCATACCTTTAATATCAAGAATAACTTTTCTTAAGATTATTTATTTGTTGAATTGCTTTTTTGTTTTCTTAAGACCGCTTCTCTCGACTGCTCTAATATGATACCATAAGATTCTGCTTTTGTCAACACCTTTTTCAAAAAAAATTATTTTTTTTGAAATTTTTTTCGCAGAGCTTTTTTTCATAATTTGTCATCTTAATTTTTGCTTTTCTTAACACTGTTTTATAAAGGTGTGTTGACAAAGAAAACGATAAATGATAAAATTCAAATACAGCACGGGCAATAATTAAAAATATATTTTACAGTAAAGAGGTAATGCTAAGATGAAAAAGATACTTATATCAGACGAGCTTAATCAATACCGCGCCAATCTTCACTGCCATACCACAATATCAGATGGCGGAAAATCACCGGAGAAAATGAAAAAATTTTATAAGGCGCATGGATATTCGGCGATAGCTTTCACTGACCACGAGGTTTTTGTTACGCATAATGATCTTACTGATGATGAGTTTGTAGCTCTGAACGGATATGAATTGGGAGTGTCGGGAGAGAAGGGTAAGTGCTGTCATCTATGCTATGTTGCGCTTGAGCCTGATAATGATGTACAGGTATGCTACCACAGAAAAGATTATATATGGGGAAATGCCGCAACATACCGCAAAGTTATAAAATATGATGAAAATGAACCTGATTTTGTACGTGAATATACTTCTGACAATATAAATCAGATGATAGCGCGAGGAAGAAAAGGCGGATTTTTTGTTACATATAATCATCCTACATGGTCACTTGAGGATTATTCTGATTATATGGGATATGACGGAATGAATGCGATGGAAATTGTAAATTACGGCTGCGTTATAGTCGGATATGATGATGACAATGGTCACGCATATGATGATATGCTTAGAGGCGGAAAGCGTATATTCTGCATAGCGACTGATGATAATCATAACGGAAAGCCGGATTCATCTCCGCTGTGCGATTCATTTGGAGGAGCAACCGTTATATGTGCGCCTAAACTTGAATACAGGGCATTAACGTCAGCCCTTGAGCGCGGTGAATTCTATTCAACCTCTGGAACAAGTACGCACAACGGACCTGAAATATATTCACTTGTATTTGAAGATGGGAAAGTTACAATAAAATGCTCACCGTCTAGAATGATTTGTCTTATTGCGGGAACAAGAAGCAATCAAATTGCAGTTTCT
>CALWTV010000112.1 GCA_944384555.1 uncultured Clostridia bacterium
TTATACAGAAAAAAAAAAACAAAGTCAACTCGCGAATTCGTACACATCAATATATTACAAAAAAACAGAACAAAATCCTATAAACTTATCATTTAAACAAAAATATCGGGGAAAGTATCTTTTTAAATCTTCCCCCATTAAAATATATTTATACTATTTTATATCGCTGTCATCGAACAAATCGCCACATTCAGGACAGAATTTAGGCGGGTTAGACGGGTCATCAGGTTCCCATCCACATTTATCACATCTATACAATCTAGCGCCAGCAGGCTTTTTAGCTCCGCATTCTGAACAGAATTTTCCCTTATTTAACGCTCCGCAAGCACATACCCAACCTTCATCGGCAGGTTTTGGTTTTCCGCATTCCGAGCAGAACTTGCCCTTATTTACTGTTCCGCATGAACATATCCATTCACCTGATGAGGATTTAGGAGCAGGTTTTGTTTTTCCGCACTCCGAACAAAATTTACCTTTATTCACTGCCCCACACTCGCATGTCCAATTATTTTCATCATTCTCCGCACTAGCTCTATTCTGAGATACATTTTGCTGCCCCATAGCAAAAAGATTTTGCGCGTTTATTCCTCCGGCATTTTGAGCCATTCCCATTCCCATAAATCCAGTCATAGAACCGGCTGAATTTGAAGCAGCCTTTTTCATAGCATCAGACTGAGCGTTTACAAGAGTAGCAGCTGCCATAGTCGGATCACGCAGGACTGACGAACTTTGCAATCGTTTTATAGTTTCTTCATCTTCTTCAGAGGCAGTTACCGAATTAACGCCAAAAGAAGATATCGAAATACCTCGAAGCTGTGTCCATTTAGCAGAAAGAACTTCATTTAATGCGTCCGCAATTTCAAGTGTATGCCCGGGGAGTGCGCTGTAACGTATTCCCATTTCTGAAATTTTCGCAAAAGCTGGCTGAAGCGCGCTTAGAAGCTCGCTCTTTAGCTGGCTGTCTATATTTTCCCGTGAATAATTACCGGAAATATTTCCGCATACATTTGTATAAAAAAGCAATGGGTCAACAATTTTATATGAGTATTCTCCGTTGCACCGAATCGATATATCTATATCAAGCCCAATATTTTTATCAACAACACGAAACGGAACCGGACTTTTAGTACCATATTTATTTCCAATAATCTCTTTAGTGTTAAAATAATATACCCTCTGGTCTTTGCCGGTATCTCCGCCGAATCCTATACGTTTTCCAATATTATTGAATGTATTTAAAATATTCTCACCAAAATCACCGTAAAAAAGGCTTGGCTCAGATGAAGAATCATATACAAATTCACCGGGTTCTCCTGAAAACTCAACTACTTTTCCCTGTTCAACAATTATCATGAACTGACCGTCAGCTACTGCGATTACCGACCCGTTAGATATTATATTTTCTTCGCCTTTAGTATTTGAACTTCTTTTGCCTGTACGCTTTGAACCCTTTGAAACGAGTATATCTGCCGGCAATGCATCGCAGTAAAAAAACTCTTTCCATGTATCTGCAAGATTTCCACCGAAAGCACCGAGCGCCGCTTTAATTAATCCCATTATAAAAAACCTCTCTCTTTTATTGCATTTTTAATATTTTTCAAATACTAATTATATATAAATTATATCTTATAATACAAATCAAGTCAACCTTATATACTATACAGATAATCAAAATTTTTATTAATAAAAAAGAGCTGCTTTTTTACAAAATAATTAGTAATTTTGTCGCAGCTCTAATATTTGTATTTATTTAATCAAGTTTAAATACTTCTTTTACTTTGTCTATTTCCTCAGAATTCATCTTAAATATTTTTTCTCTCATCTGAATTGCGCCTATGACTGATTTTGCACTATATTCCATAACCTCTAAACGGTCATACGCATTCAAAAGAGATTTTCCGCATGAAATAACACAGTCATTTTCAACAATACATGTAGGATTTGTAAGTGTAAGCTCCTGTGACATAAGTTCCGGCTGCATAAAGCTTGAACCGAAAGGATATTTCTTTATATTTCTCAGCATTACATATGTCTCCGGCATTATCTCAGAATCAAACTCAGGTTCTGTCACTGCAAATGCCATAATATGAGGGGGCTGTGCAATAATAACGCTGTTTATTTCAGGAGAATTTTTATATATATTTAAGTGTAAGTCAGCGGAACGAGAGGGCGTTTTACCGCGCTCTTTTTTACCATCTTCAACTTTTATCAAATCATCTGGTTCAAGATATTTTCTATCGAGCTTATACGGAGTAATTAAAAATGAATCATTATTCAGCCTACATGCAAATGTTCCCTGACAACTTGTAAACAATCCACCATCATATGCACGTTTTATAAAATCACACATTTCTTTGCGTATTTGCTGTTCACTTTCAGGCACAGATTCCGGAATAAAATCGCTCATTAATGAACACGCTTTAAGTCTGTAAAGTGCCATATGCTTTTCATTTATCTGTGTAATTTTATTTGAGATTGTCTTTGCGTTGATTTCCATTTTAGCGCAGTAATCCAGCATTTCAAATTTCATAAAAGCTGAAAATAGATTTTTTGCGCCTACTACTGCACCGTGATTTTCAAGCATGACGGTATCAATTCCCATTTCAAAAACTCCGCATATATCACGGCTTAATTCTTCACTTCCCGGCACATTGTATGGTACGTAGCCGACTTGATTAATTAACGGTTTAGCTTGTGGAATAAGATTTATATCCGGAATTTTATGAGTAATTCCAAATGCGACAAGGGACGGAGAATGAGCATGAAGAACTGCTTTTACATCATGTCTTGTTTTATATATTGCGGTATGAAACGGATATTCCATAGACGGGCGATATTTTCCCTCACATGTTCCGTCCGGCATTATTTTAACAATATCCTCTACCTTTAAATTGCCTTTATCCGTGCCTCCCGGAGTAATCCAAATGACGCCATCTTCATCGCATATTGATAAATTACCACCGGAAGTTGTTGTCATTCCGTATGTATATAATCGATTCATAATAATTACAATTTGTTC
>CALWTV010000113.1 GCA_944384555.1 uncultured Clostridia bacterium
GCCTGTCTGAGAGCATCTATTAGATTAGCTCAGTCTACACGCGCGAAATATATTGTACTGAAACTTGGCAGACGAGGGGCATATGTTTATGACGGTAAGCGATATAATATAATTCCCGGATATAATAATATAGATGTAGTCGATACTACTGCGGCAGGTGATATTTTTACCGCGGCACTTGCGTATGAGTATATGCAGACAAAAGATATAAATGCGGCAGCTCATTTTGCAAATGCGGCAGGGGCAATTTCTGTTATGACGGCAGGAGCGTCTACTTCTATACCTAAACTTGAGCAGGTAAGAAAATTTATGGAAGAAAGAAAATAATTCTTTTTTATTAAAAGAATTTGAGAGCATATATAGTAAAAAATAAATTAACGTGAGTTCAGTTTATAAGTTAATAGGGCTCACGTTAATTTAAATTATAGAGGTATAAATGGCAGATTTATTTTTAGGTGTCGATTTTGGAGATACACGTACTGGGCTTGCGGTTTCCGACCCGACAGGATTAATTGCGACAGGTATCGGCTGTGTTAAATGCAATAATATGAAAAAAACCGCTGAACAGGTTTCAGCTAAAGCTTTGGAACTTGGCGTTAATAAAATTATAATCGGTCACCCCATTAACATGAACGGAACTCTTGGACCTAGAAGCGAAAGAGCAAAAGCTTTTGCGGAGTATGTGCGTGAAATGAGCGGTATCGAGACGGAGTTATTTGACGAAAGGCTGTCTACCGCTAATGCTTATCAGATACTTAATGTTACTGGAACAAAAGGCAGCAAGCGTAGAGGAATTATAGATGAATTGTCCGCTCGCCTTATTCTTCAAAATTACCTTGATAAGATTAAAAATACTATTTCACATAATAATATGTGAATTTGTTAGAGTAATTTTTCACAAAAATAGAAATAATGTCTGTAAAATAAATTAAAATACTGTTACATATAAATATACGCAATTTTTGTCCATATTTTATTTATTTTTGTCTTGTATATAAAATGCTTATCTGATATCATTAATATTTGTAATGATGAGTACATAAACAGTCAATAAAAAATGAATAAATTTGTTTCGGAGGAAAATATGAGGAAATTAAATGCAAAGATTATTACCCTTATTCTTGTAGCGGCAATGCTTTTGCCTACGGTCGGATGTGCATCAGAAAATAATACCCCGAATTCAGATACTCAGAATAGCGGCGAGTCAATTTCAGACTCTGGTTCTTCTGAAACAGAAGCTGAGGAGCTCGCTGACAATCTACCTGACAAGGATTTGACTGGATTTACATACAGAATAACCGGCACAGATATGACTTTTGCAGACGAATTTTACGTAGATGAACTCGATGGAAATATTGTAAACGATGCAATTTACAATAAAATCGCAACAGTTGAAGAGAGATTTGGCTGTGATATTGTATTATCTGAAAGCCCTGGCGGAGATGGCGATATAAAAAATGTCATAATGAGCGGTGACGATTCATTTGATATAATTCAAGGTCATGATATAGGTATGGGAACTCTTTCTCTTGAAGGTTGCCTTGTAAATGTGCTTGAACAGCCGTATTTCGATTTTGAAAAGCCGTGGTGGCCTAAAAATACAGTCGAAAGTCTTACTGTAAATGGTAAAATGTACCTTATGGCGAATAATATCTCATATTTTAGTATGGGTGAAACTCGTGTAATTTTCTTTAACAAGACTATTGCGCAGGATCACAATCTCGGTTCGCTTTATCAGTATGTATATGACGGAACATGGACACTTGACAAGATGGCAGAGCTTATGAAAGGTGTTTCCAAAGATGCTGATGGAAATAGCATAATGGACAACAAAGACATATACGGATTCTTAAATCCGGGGTATTACTATTGTTGGATTGAGCCTTTTGATATTGAACCATATAAGAAAGACGAAAATGGGCTGCTGTATTATGATTTTGATGTTGAAAAAGGAAGCAAACTTCTTGAGAAGTTTTATAACTTGCTTTACGGCGGAGAAGGATTTAATGAGACTGACTGGCCTCTTGCTCAGGAAATGTTCAGTCAGGGTCAAGCACTGTTTATGTACGAAACTTTAAAAACCGCAGTTAATGTATTCAGTACAAGTGATTTGGTATACGGAGTACTTCCAATGCCAAAGCTTGACGAAACACAGGAGGAATACCGCGGAGGATTTACCGACCGTCCGTTTGCAATCCCTGTTACCGCAATAAATAATATTGATAATGTATGCCTTATAACTGAGGCACTCAATATAGAGGGATACAGACAAGTATTTCCGGCATATTATGAACTCGCTCTTAAATCAAGATACGCAGATGAAACCGATGACGCGGCTATGATTGATATAATTCATGATAGTGCAGTTATGTCATTTGGATATTTATATGGTACAAATTACGACTTTGTAGGCGCACTTCTTGGAGGTTCAAATCCTTCAACTGATGTCGCGTCATATGTCGCAAAACAGGAAAAACTTCAGCAGAAACATGTTGAAAAACTTAATAAATTCTTCTCTCAAGAGGCTGAAGGTTAATTGTAGGTTTAGTTAAAAAATTTTAGGAGGCCTTATATATTAATTTATGAACAAAAAAAAGTTAATAACCCTTATGCTTGTGGCAGCAATGCTTTTACCAACAGTTGGCTGCGCTTCTAATAATGATTCAGATGGTAATGATACACAAGGCGGTGCGTCTTCTGATACTACTGTTGCTGATTCTGCGGAAACGGAAATTGCCGACAATCTCCCTGACAAGGATTTAACCGGATTTACATATCGTATGTGGGGATATGGTACAGATATTATCAAGCAGTTCTATGTAGATGAGCTTGATGGAAATATTGTTAATGACGCAGTTTACAATAAAATCGCTACCGTAGAGGAAAGGTTTGGCTGTGATATAGTACTTTCTGCAAACTCTACTCCGGAAACAAACGACTCTACTGATGAAATAAAAAATGTCATAATGAGCGGTGACGATTCATTTGATATTGTTCAGGGTCATGATATAAATATGGGAACTTTATCACTTGAAGGTTATTTTGTAAACTTAAAAGATGTTCCGTATCTTGATTTTGAAAAGCCGTGGTGGCCTAAAAATACTGTTGATAGCCTTACAGTAAATGACCAAATGTACCTTATGGCAAATAATATAGGGTATTTCAGTATTGCAGCAACGCGAGTAATGTTCTTTAACAAGACAATCGCGGAAAATCATAATCTCGGTTCGCTTTATCAATATGTTTATGATGGAACATGGACGCTTGATAAAATGACCGAAATTATGAAAGGCGTGTCAACTGACTTAGACGGAAACAGTACTCTTGATGAAAATGACCAATTCGGATTAGTAAATCCCGGTTATTATTACTGCTGGCTTGAACCGTTTGATGTAGAAACTTATAAAGAAGATAATAATGGTGAGCTTTATTATGATTTTCAGCTTGACAAAATGACCTCACTTGTTGAGAAGTTTTATAATATTCTTTTCGGCGGAGAAGGCTTCAACACAAGCTACGACAACGCTACTGATATGTTTAGCCAAAACAGAGCGCTGTTTATGTATGATACGCTTGAAACTGCAACTAAAATATTCAGTTTGACAGATGTAGTATACGGTGTTCTTCCTATGCCTAAATTTGATGAAAATCAAAAAGAATATATGGGAGGCTTTACTGACCGTCCTATGGCTATTCCGATTACGGTAGCAAATAATCTCGAAAATATAGGTATAGTTACCGAAGCGCTTAACATGGAGGGATATAAACAGGTATTCCCGGCATATTATGAACTTGCGCTTAAATCAAGATACGCAGACCAATCTGATGATGCTGCTATGATTGATATAATCCATGATAATTCAGTTATGGCGTTTACATATCTTTACGGTAATCACGCCAGCGCATATTCGAATATGCTCGGAACTTTATTCAGCGGAAATTCACCTTCAACAGATGTAGCATCATACGCTGCGAAAAATGAAAAGGCACAGACTAAGTATCTTGAAAAACTTAATGAATTCTTTTCAGAAAATGAGTAAAAATAAATAATCAGGAGGACAATTTTTTATGACAAACGCGAAGCCTATTACTTGCTGCGATATTAAAAAATATGATGAAAATTACCGCAAATGCAAGATGAAACGTGCGATGACAAATGCATTTTCAAAATCAAATATGAACGAACTGGCATTCAATACAGAAGCGGCTAAGAAAATGCAGTTTAAATTCTCGACAGACATAAAAACGATGGCAGCTACAAATCAAAAGGCGAGCGGCAGATGCTGGCTTTTTGCAGCAACCAACGTATTGCGCGAGATTGTAGCAAAGGCAAAGAATATAGATAATTTCGAGCTTTCGCAGAGCTGGCTTGCATTTTGGGATAAATTTGAGCGTGTGAATTATTTCCTTGAGAGTATAATCGATACCGCGTCACTTCCCGACAGCGACCGCGTTGTATGGCATATTCTCGGAACAGGAGTTCATGACGGCGGTCAGTGGGATATGTTTGTAAATGTAATAAAGAAATACGGAATTGTTCCCAAAGACGCTATGCCGGAGACACAGCAGTCTTCAAGTACTGGTGCGATGAATGGTCACCTTAATAAATATCTTAAAAAATGCGCATACATTCTTCGTACCTCAATAGCTGACGGTAAAACTGCTGATGAGATTCAGGCGATGAAGCAGGAAATGCTTGACCGTTCATATTCATTCTTATGCATGTGTTACAGCACACCTCCGGAACAGTTCGATTTTGAATATGTAGATAAAGACGGCAAGTACAATATTGAAAAAGGACTTACCCCTATGGGATTTTTCAATACATATATCGGAAATATGCTTGATGATTACGTAAGTATTATAAATGCGCCCACAAAGGATAAGCCGTTTAACGCGGTATATACCGTAAAATATCTCGGAAATGTAGTCGGCGCTGATGATATTCTTTATCTCAATTTGGAAATGGACGAATTCAAGAGCATAGTTGTAAAACAGCTCCTTGACGGCGAAATTGTATGGTTTGGTTCAGACTGCGGCAAATTCGGTGAAGGCAGCAAAAAGCAGTGGGACGACGCAAGCTGGGATTATGAACTGCTTACGGGACTTGACCTCACGCTTACAAAAGAGCAGATGCTCGATTATCATGACAGCCAGATGAATCACGCTATGGTTATTACCGGCGTAAATATTGATGACGGTAAGCCCAATCGCTGGAAGATTGAAAACAGCTGGGGTTCAGACGGAGCGAACGGCGGTTATCATATGGCAAGCGATACATGGTTTGAACAGTTTGTATATCAGGCAGTGGTAAATAAAAAATATCTCGGTGAAAAAGCGGAACTTCTTAAACAGAAACCTATTGAGCTTGAACCGTGGGATCCTATGGGAAGCCTTGCTGACTAATTTCTTTAATGCATAATTCATAATTAAAAATGATGCAGGATTAACAGCCAATATATAATGGTTATTAATCCTGCATTTTTATTTTATATTGTGGGCACATAGTGAATTTATAGGACATTCGCCGCATTTAGGCGAACGCGCTGTACAGACATCACGCCCAAACATTACAAGCCGGTGGCAAAAATCAGCCTGTTTTGAAGGCTCAACCAATGCGGACATTATTTTTTCGGTTTTTTCAGGCGATTTCTGCGATTCATCATACATTCCAAATCGTCCGCATAATCTGATACAGTGAGTATCTGCGACGATTGCCGGTTTGTCAAATAAATCACCTAAAATCAGATTGGCGATTTTTCTGCCGACTCCCGGAAGTTTAAGCAATTGCTCAATTTCAGACGGCACGTTTCCACCGAAATCATCGATTAACATATTACAAGCGTCTTTGATATTTTTGGCTTTGGATTTGTAAAGTCCGCACGGTTTTATGAGCTGCTCAATCAGTTCAAGCGGTGCGTCTGCCATATCTTTAAGCGTAGGCAATTTTTCAAACAGCTCCTCGGACACAATGTTTACCCGAGCGTCTGTACATTGGGCGGATAGCCTTGCCATTACAAGCAGTTTCCACGCCTCACCCTGATAACGCAGTGAGCATTCTGCCGCAGGATAAATTTTTTCAAGCTCAGATACTATTTTATCTATGTTTATTTTTTTTTGTGATTCGCTTAATTCCAT
>CALWTV010000114.1 GCA_944384555.1 uncultured Clostridia bacterium
CGTATATAAAGCAGTGAAAATAATACACTAGACGCTTGTGCGATAACTGTTGCAAGAGCCGCGCCAGATGCTGCCATATCAAATACGCCTACAAAAAGCAAATCAAGAACCACGTTTACAATACAAGCGATAAGCACAAATAAAAACGGCGAGCGTGAATTTCCTATTCCGCGGAAAACGCCGCTTATAGCGTTATACGCAGTTATAAAAATCATTCCCGCAGAGCATATTCGTATATACTTTACTGTTTCAGATACCGCTTCTTCTGGAACATTCATAAGCCTTGATGCCTGAGGTGCAAATATTATCATCATCACAGTCAGAAAAAATGCAATTACTGAAAATAATTTAATCTGACCTGCAACGGTATCACCTGCCGCTTTTTTATCCTGTGCGCCGATAGCTCTTCCCAAAAGTACGGTTACACCCATTGTAAGTCCCGTTACAATAACGGTTGCTGACTGCATTACCTGACTTCCTGTAGCTACCGCAGATACGCTGGCTGTCGGTGAAAAACGACCTACCACAGCAAGGTCAACGCCGCCATATAGTGCCTGAAGCAAAAGCGAAAGCATAAGCGGAAGCGCAAATTTTACTAAAGTCGGAAGAATAGGGTCGCTCAGAAATGCATTCTCTGACGCAAGATTTTCTTTTTTTAGTTCGGACATTATTTTTTTCCTTTCCGTTGTTGAAAATAAATAAGATTTTTACATAAAAAAAGACCAGCAAGCATACACTTGTTGGCGATAATGTATCAAACGAAGCATCTCATCAATGCGCCGTATATTATACCACATTGAGGCTTAAAAGTCAACTGTTTTTTCATTTAATTTTGATAGAATTATGTACGTACAACTATTGACAATAAATAATAAATATGCTACAATAAAATCGTTATTATTGTGAAAATGTGACACTATAAAGAGATTTTATTTGTATGCAAATAGTTTAAACAAAGGAGATAAATACATATTATGATGAATTTGCCTGAAATTAAATTAGGTATCGTAGCTACAAGCCGCGACTGTTTTCCGGCGGCTCTCAGCGAAAAAAGACGTGCTGCCGTAAAAGCTGCCTGTGATAAAGCGGGAATTGCAATTTACGAAAGCAAAGTTACCGTTGAAAATGAAATTGATGCCGCAAATGCACTTTCCGATGTAATTAATGCCGGCGTAAATGCGCTTGTAGTTTTCCTCGGAAATTTCGGTCCGGAAGGTCCTGAAACTCAGCTTGCTCAAAAATTTTTAGCTGATAAAAATCGTACTGTAATGTTTGCCGCAGCCGCTGAAGAATCCGGCGATGACTTAATCAACGGCAGAGGAGACGCTTACTGTGGTATGCTCAATGCATCATACAGCATAGGACTCCGCAAAATTAAGGTTTATATTCCGGAATACCCGGTTGGAACCGCTGATGAAATTGCCGCTATGATTGCCGATTTCGCTAAAATTTCTGCGGTTAAAATCGGACTTGCCGGACTTAAAATATTTGCGTTTGGTCCGCGTCCGTTCGATTTTCTTGCCTGCAATGCTCCTATTGCTCCGCTCTATGACCTTGGCGTTGAAATCCAGGAAAACAGTGAGCTTGATTTGTATGAAGCTTTCTTAAAGCACGAAGGCGATGAAAGAATACCCGGCATAGTAAAGGAAATGGAAGAAGAACTCGGTAAAAACGGTAATGTCTATCCCGCAATTCTTCCTAAACTGGCTCAGTATGAAATTACTTTGCTTGACTGGGCAGAAAAAAATCTCGGAGCAAGCAAATATTTTGTATTCGCAAATAAATGCTGGCCTGCATTCCAGACAATGTTCCATTTCGTACCGTGCTATGTAAACTCCCGTCTTGCCACTCGCGGAATTCCCGTATCATGCGAAGTTGATATTTACGGCGCATTATCCGAATATATTCTGACAGTTTCAACCGGCAAGCCCGTTACATTGCTTGATATAAACAATACTGTTCCGGCTGATCTTTATTCTGAATTCGCACCGAAGACTTATAGAAATAATGAGATGTTTATGGGATTCCACTGCGGAAATACCGCCGCTTGCCTGTTAAAGCCGGATAAATCCATGAAGTATCAGCTTATTATGAAGCGTAATCTTGAACCAGATAGTGAACCTAATATTTCCAGAGGTACGCTTGAAGGCGAGATTATCGCGTCCGATGTTACATTATTCAGACTTCAGTCAACCGCTGACGCAAAGCTCCGTTCATATATTGCACAGGGTGAAGTTGTCGATATGCCTACAAAGACATTCGGCGGCAGAGGTGTTATCGCTATACCGGAAATGAACCGTTTCTACCGTCATGTTCTTATCGAAAAGAGATATCCTCATCACGGCGGATTGGGATTTGCAAAATGTGGAAAGATTTTGTTTGAGGCGCTTAAACTTCTTGGCGTAACAGAAGTTGATTTCAACCGTCCCGCATCTATGCTTTATCCCACTGAAAATCCCTTCGCTTGATTGTAAATATTAAAATATAAAAATTGCTGTCACAAAAGTATCATTGCGGTACTGATGTGACAGCTTTTTTAATTTATTTTTTTTAGTCGGGTTTATTTTCT
>CALWTV010000115.1 GCA_944384555.1 uncultured Clostridia bacterium
TATTTCACGTAAAAGTGTTATCGGTTTTGAAGGAGTTCCGTTATAATTTCCTACAAGTACTTGAACGCTGTCGGCATTCGGTCCGATAACCGCAATCTTTTTATCAGGTGAAAGCGGAAGAATTCCGTCATTCTTAAGCAGAACTATCGTTTCTTCTGCCATTTCCAAATTTATATCTGCATGTTCGGGACAATCCACAACATCATACGGAATATTATCATATTCACAATCATCATCAAACATACCGAGTCTGAATCTCGCCTCAAAGAGAAGTTCAACCGCTTCGGTAATCGTTTTTTCATCTACAAGTCCGGCGTCATATGCCGCCATAAGCTGACCATAAGCACTTCCGCAGTTGAGCTGACAGCCGTTATTTACCGCAAGTGCCGCACTCTCTGCTGCATTTTCGGTTACATGATGGAATGCGTTAATATCATTTATCGCTCCGCAGTCCGATACTACATAACCGTCAAAGCCAAATTCATCACGCAGAATCTTTTTCAAAAGTGTGGGGCTTGCACAGCAAGGTTCACCGTTTGTACGGTTGTATGCGCCCATTACCGCTGAAGGGTGTGCATGTTCTATACAATATTTGAACGCCCACAAATATGTTTCATACAAATCTTTTTCACTTACAACTGAATTGAATGCGTGTCTGCCGAGTTCGGGACCACTGTGAGCCGCATAATGCTTTAATGTTGCGTCTACTTTTCTGTATTTGCCCTCTCCCTGAAGTCCTTTTACAAATGCGGTTCCCATTCTTCCTGTAAGATATGGGTCTTCTCCGTATGTTTCGTGACCTCTGCCCCATCTTGGGTCACGGAATATATTGATATTGGGCGACCAAAATGTAAGTCCCTCATAAATTCCAGTGCCGCCGAATTTCTTGTATTGATTATATTTTGCTCTTGCTTCATCCGAGATAACCTTTGCCACATTAAAAAGAAGTGCGTCGTTAAAGCTTGCCGCCATTCCGATTGCCTGTGGGAAAACAGTCGCGACTCCTGAACGTCCTACTCCGTGAAGACATTCATTCCACCAGTTATATGCCGGAACTCCAAGTCTTTCAATTGCCGGTGCGTCAAATTTCATCTGCGACATTTTTTCGGCAAGCGTCATTTTTGAAACGAGTTCTTTAGCGCGAGCTTTAAAATCAGTATTTGCTGCCATTTTTGCATTCTCCTTTATTTTTTAATCTGCATATTTATTATACATCATACTTTTTTTATGTCAATCGATATATTAAATATATAATTTTTTTGACATTTTAGATATATTTAATTCATATTATATTTAATAATCAAAGATACATAAAAAATAAATACAAAACAAGGGAGGATAACCCTCCCCTAATAATAAAAATATCTCTATTTTACTTGTTCATAAAAAGCGGTTTTATTTGCCTTCCTTTAAGTGAGGATTCAAGACATTCTGGAATTTTTGTGAAATCAGCCACCAGTGAATGTGGCTTATTTATCGGGTCATCTTCAGTCATCGGAACAAAATATACATTCTTGCGCATCAAAAGAGTTCCTATATTAGCTAAATTTGCACTCATAGCGTCATTACTTGCAAGCGCAATAAGCAGTGGGCGGTCAGAACGAAGATGAGCTTTTGCCGCCATACATACCGCAGTATCCGTGATTCCATTTGCAATTTTTGCAAGCGTATTTCCCGTACATGGCGCAATAATCAATGCGTCAAGCGATATTTCAGGTCCGAGTGGTTCAGCCGCCGGTATCGTATGTATTATTTTATGACCGCATAATGACTCTAATTTATATTTTAAGTCTTCGGCTTTTCCAAACCGCGTGTCTGTATTCCAAACAATATCGCTCACTATCGGCAATATGTCATATCCGCTTTTAATGAGCTTTTCAAGTGAATCAAGACTCTTTTTATGAGTACAAAATGAACCGCAAAAAGCGTATCCTATCATTAGCTCACCACGCCTTCTCTGCGGAGGATATCAACAATTGTATCTCCTATAATTTCACCTGCGGTAAATGGAGAGCATTTTCCGGGCAACGAAAGCGCCCATATAACCTTATGACCGGATTCACGCACCGCTTTTACATCTATTCCTCCCGGTGATGCGGCAAGGTCAATTATCAACGTATCAAGCGGTATTTTAGAAAGTTCCTCTTTTCCGATAATACATGATGGAACTGTGTTAAAAATAACATTGAATTTTTCGTCTGATTTAAAAAATTCTTTAAAATCTTCAGAATTACACCCTACCGTTTCAGCCCAAACCCTGTCGGTTGATTTACGTGCGGCAACGGTAACGTCAGCCCCCATATTGTTAAGCATTTCCGCAAGCACCTTTCCGATTCTGCCATATCCTAAAACTGCACATTTGCTTTTTCTTATTGTTACGGGAAGTTCATTCATGGCAATCGCGAGCGCACCTTCCGCCGTCGGAACTGCGTTTTTAATCTGAAGTTCTTCACTTTCATAATAATCTATTATTTTAATTCCGCCGCTATCAAAAACTGCGCGAGTTTCATCAGTCAGCCTTCCGGCAAGAACTATGGTATTTTTTTCAAGAAGTCCGACAAGCTGAGTAAGTCTCAATTCTTCACTATCTTTTGCCAACGGACAATTTACTCTCAATCCGTCAGCAGAAATAGGCAGAGGAAGAATAACCGCGGAGCTTGAAGAAATCGCACTTCTGAAATCAACACATTTTACCGCCTCGCCCAGCATATCACTTCCGCCTACGCCAAGCCCCCAGACTGCGGTTTCAAATCCCATAGACGCAAGTTTTTTTGCCAGCGCGACCTGCCGTAAATCTCCGCCGAGCAATCCGATTTTTATATTATTATACATTTTATCAATATCATTCCTTTGCATCAATATAATAGACTCCGGAGACCTGCATATCCCCTCGCTTAATAATATGACAAACACAACTGATATGTTAAAATGTATATATATAATCAGTTAGTTTACTGTTTCTTGTTTACGGCAATTAAAAAGTTGATTTTTATTCCCTGTGATGAGAAGTTCCGCTCATATTCTGTCATTACATTGCTTTCTGCAAATTCTGAATTATGCAAATCATTTGTATATGCTTTTAGCTCAAAACCAGATTTTGCAATTTCCTCAAGTGTAAATTCAAAAAGCGGTAAATTATCGGTTTTAAAACGCAGTTCTCCTCCATCTTTTAACAAAAATGAATATATGTTCAAAAATTCAATATATGTTAATCTGCGCTTTGTATGACCTTTTTTACTCCATGGGTCACAAAAGTTAATATATATTTTATCAAGTGTGCTTTCTTCAAAAAGCTCTCTCAGATTTTTTGCGTCATTACATATAAATCTGACATTTCCGGCTTCTCCTTCTTCTCTTATCCATTCACCCTGCGAACCTAAATATCCCATATTCCGACTTGATGCATACTTCTCCATTGCAATCACAAGTACATCAGATATTTTTTCCATTGCAACAAAATTCACATCCGGCTCTTTCTCACTCATACCGATTACAAAATCGCCTTTACCACATCCAATCTCAAGTCTGAGAGGATTTGAATTTTTAAAGCTATCATGACTGTTTATGTAATTTTTATCATTTTTTTGGCATATTAATGAAGATAATGCTTCCATTCTTTCTGTACCATGCTTTTTTTTTCGCATTCGCATATTGCTATTTGCTCCTTTTTTTGATAAAATTATATAGAGATTAAGGTGTTTTCAAAAGGTATTTTTTTCATATATCGCTATCTATAATATAATTCAAATATAACCTGCCGAAATACCGTTATTTACATAAAAATTATAACATAAGATTAAAAATAAATCCACACACTGATGTTATAATTTTTATAATATAAATTTTCAGGCAGATTTTAACTGAAAGATAACTTATATAAAAAATACCAAAAAAACTTCTTTATAAAATTATTTGGATTAAGAATTGAGGTGAAATCAATAACATGGAAAAAACACAGTTTTTCACAGTGCTGTATGACAAATTTATCGAACGCGGAATGGAGGAACGATATGCACTAAAACAAATTGAACAAATCAAAACAAATATTACGCCGGATGACGAAAAAGAAATACTTGACATACAGTCCCCTGACGAAATAAATGAAATAGCAGATGGATATTACATCATATATAAACGGCGTCTTGAAAATCATATTGCTAGAAAAAAAGCTCAAAAAGAATTAGAGTTACGAAATCAAAATCTTTCTAATATACAAGCTTCACAGACTGACATAAAGACAAATAATACCTCAATACAGGCTCAAAATTTATACGAAAAAGAAAATGCTCCTAAAAATACAGGTATTGTAAATCTTCCAACTACCGATAATAAAAAAAGCGACGTTATTGCTCCTGAGAAATTATCTCCTGCTGCTACACCAGAACCCTCAAAGGCTTTAACAGAACAAAAAAGAAATTTACCTGATAACAATCCTGCCCATAATCAGGCCAATGAAAAAGATGATGATTACAGTGAAGATTTATACAGATACAAACCAAACGGTGAAAATTCTTATACAGGGAAAATAGTATTTTGGGTAACGCTGATTCTTACTCTGCCGATTACTATTACTTTGATTGCCGCCGTATTTGGAATTTTTGTAACTGTATTTGCTCTGATTTCCGCATTGATTATCGGATGTGTTGCTTGCCTTGTCGTAGGCGTTACAGGTGGCTGTGCGCTTTCTCTTATAGGAATAATATACGGAATAACTCAGACTTTTGACGTGCCTCAAATCGGTGCTTACGAAATCGGTCTTGGAGTTATGATTGCCGGATGCGTCATGTTCTCATCTATTTTAATTTATAACTTTGCAATCAGACTTCTCCCGTTTGTAATGAAAAAAGTCGGTGTACTTTTCGGAATATGTGTAAAAAAACTCAAACAGCTTTTCATTTACGCGAAGGGAGAGTGCTATAAGCTTTGAAACCTACATCTATTATATTTTTGGTTATTTCACTCATATTATTTTTCGGAGGATTCTTAACCTGCCGTTTTGCCGAAAAATCCGCTGAAGCCGACGGCATAAAAATATTCGCACAAGAAGTAGATGAAAATAACAACTCCGTTTTCAATTATGATTTTTCAAATTTGGCAATCAGTAAATTTGAAATCATAGTAAATGACGCTGATATAAACATTATTGGTGGTGCTGAAGAATCAAGAATTGAGCTTATAAATTTCACTGAGGGGCTTTATTCTTTTAATGTGTCAGGTAAAATTATTACTTTGAACGAAACTCCCGATTTATCATCAATGCTCAAATTTTGGGAAAATGGATTTAATTTTAACGGTTTGCGCCATTTAATTAAATTCGGCGGAAATGAAATTACAGGTGACAAGTCAGTAAATATTTATCTAACACCAAATGATGCCGTTAAAATTTTTAATCTATCTTCTGAAAAAGGAAATATATCTCTTGAAAAAGTAACCAAACAAGCAGATTACAACATTACATGCAACAACGGTAAAATTTCAGTTGCTTCTCTCAAAACATCTTCTGAATTTAATGTTACGGGAAAAAATTGTTCTTTTTATCTAGATAATTCATATTTACGTAATTTTACTGCAGAAATTAAAGAAGGCGATATAAATGCAACAAAATTCATCGCCTCAAACATTTCTATAAAGCTTGATACTGGCGATGTTATAATCGATGCTTTACGCGAATTAGACGCATTTGGGATTGACCTTGCGTGCAAAACAGGAAATATCAAACTAAGCGGTGAAAATAAAGGAAATGAATACTTTATTCCAATGCCCGATGAAGGTACCGGCACATATTCAATCATGGTTAAGAGCGGAGATATTTCTCTTGAATGAGATATATTTTAAATAAAATAAAATTAATTTTTATAACTGAAAGGACTTTTAAAATGCATTTCACATATAAAACTCAAGGTGTATGTTCATCTGTAATAAATTTTGACTTATCTGACGATGGTGTAATCTCAAATGTAGTGTATACAGGAGGCTGTAACGGCAACCTTAAGGCAGTAGGAAAACTCGTTGAGGGAATGAAGGCGGAAAAATTAGTGGAATTGCTAAGTGGCAATACTTGCGGTCCTCGCCCGACTTCATGCGCCGACCAACTCGCAAGGGCAGTTTCTGAAGCATGCCATTCAATGAATATTGATATATAATATTTTATGAAATATCAGGAAAAATAATGGAAAAATTTTTAATTGTAGACGGTAACAGCATACTAAACCGCGCTTATTATG
>CALWTV010000116.1 GCA_944384555.1 uncultured Clostridia bacterium
TCAGTTTCCTATGCAAGCGGGGACATGATTTACATGCTTGTTATTCTTTTATCCGGATTTTCGGTTATCTGTGCTCCTGTAACATCATTTATTATGATGTTCCGCGGATTTGCATTTGGATATACTGCCGCGTATATCTATTTTGGTACAGTAACAAAATCATCTGCAAATTCTCTTTTACCTATGATTTTAATGATAGCTGTATATGTGCTTATCAGCATTTTATTTATAATATTTTCATCATACAATACCGAATTTTCTCTCACTGTCAGAAAAGAAGGAATATCAAAAAAAGTAATTTCAAAAAATGGGATAGTACCTAAACATATAAAAAAATTCTCCGTTATATGTGGCATGGTAATAATTCTCAGCATAATGTCGGCAGCAATAACAAGGTTTATATAAAAATACCGAGGTATAAAATGGATTATAATCAGAACAATAATAATCATCAATCTCTTGATGAAATCGAGGAAAATGAACAAAAAGAGAAAAAAAAGAAAAAACAGTTTAATTTCTTTAACAGATATACCCTTGACGGAAAGGGTGTTGCCAAAGATGAAATAAACATCATAGAAAATCCTAATTTAAAAAATTTCTTTAAATTGCTTGCACGAAAATTCAATCAGCTTCTCTCAGTCAATCTTTTAATAATATTTGGCAACTTTCCGATTTTCGTGATTTTGTTCGGTATCGGTGGATATTTAAATCCCTCTCTTTCTACCCCCGAATCTCCTGTATATGCCCTCCTCAGAGGAGTATCATATTATGACAAATCCCCTATAACGGCTGCTCTTGGTACTATTTATGGAATGGAAACCGGATATTTCAGCCTGTTCCATATGTCACTTGCCACTACTATTTTATTGCTTGTCGGAGTTATTCTATTATCGTTCACTTTCGGACTTGTAAACGTGGGAATTTCTTATATTTTAAGAAATATGGTAAAAGGCGAGCCGATTTTTATGTGGTCTGACTTCTGGTATGCTATAAAAAGAAATATTCGTCAAGGTTTCATTTTCGGAATAATTGACTTGTTTTTAATGTTCATGCTTGTATACGATATTCAGGTCTATTTATATAATTCCCAGGATACGCTTATGTCCATATTCTTCTTTATGAGCTTTGCTATGGCTGTTGTATACTTCTTTATGCGTATGTATATTTATTTAATGATGGTTACTTTCGATTTGAGCATATTCAAACTTATAAAAAACTCTCTTATTTTCTCGGTCCTTGGAATAAAACGAAATGTAATGGCACTTTTAGGAGTTATTCTGCTTTTATTCTTCAACTATTTCATTTTCCTTTTGTTTGTACCTATAGGCGTTATACTTCCGTTTATTATTACGCTTGCTCTCGGTGCTTTTATATGCGCATATGCTGCATATCCTAAAATAAAGGAAATTATGATAGACCCATACTATAAAGATGAAGAGCCTGAGGACTATGAAGAACCTATCTTTATAGATAGAGGATAATAATTTTTTAATAATATTTTCACCGGACATCTGAAAAAGATTGTCCGGCTTTTTTATTTTACAGTAAAAATGTATTGACAAATACAAAATTAAGGCATATAATAGTGTAAATATTGAACATATTCATAAAATATGTTCGGTATGCATGTGAAATCTTATTGGCCAAGAAGAAATACACAAAGTATCTTTCACTCTCCTAATAAAGCGAATACAACATACCCCTTTTTCTATACCTATGGTATAAAGAAATAAGGGTCAATTGTCGTTGCTCTCAAATTTAATATGTTAATATTAGGATTAATTGCTAACTAATTGTATAAAATCATATTTTCAAATAAGGATGGAATATTTTCTATGAAAAACATGAGAAACAAGATAGCAACTGAATGGAAAGCACTAATATTTCTTCTAAAGCCTGCGTGGAAATACGGGCGCGGCTATATGATTACATCACTATTGATAAATCTTATTTGCGAACCTACGTATACATTATTATTTGTGGGATTTATACAGGCAGTAGTTAACGCTTTTACAAGCAATGCTACCCTTAAAGATGTGTTACTAACTGCATTTCTATATCAATTTGGCATTACAATGACAGTTGTTATTAGAAAAATGACTACCACTCTTTATCATTCAAAAGTTCACCCCAAATTTTGTGCAAAAATAGAAGCAGAAGTATACAAAAAATCAGTAATGACGGACTATCGTTTCATGGACGACAGTGATTACTTCAACAAGTACACATGGACATTGCAGAACTACATAGGAAAAGTAGAAGATGCAATTGCTTTTCTTGAAACATTGTGCAGATGTGTGACCGTAATTTCTGCATTAATGGTATCTATCGCGTCAAACGACATTTTTGTTATCTTAATTAGTATCATAACATTGATTGTTTCAAATATTGTCACAAAAAAGCAAGGAAAGATTAACCATGAAATAGGACTTAATTTCACAGATGTTAACCGTCGTTCTATTTATGTTGACCGAGTATACTATATGCGTGATGTATCTGCTGATATGCGGTGTAGCCGACTTCCAAACAAAATAACAACATTATTTGAAAATAATGTAAAAAAGCGTCTTGAGATAGTAGATAATACGAAAGGAAAAGAATGTTTCTATGAAATTTTGAAAGAATTTATCTCTCTGCTTCTCCAGCTTACAATTGTTTTCTACCTTTGTTTCCGTATTAACGCAGGTATAATTACCATAGGTAGTTTTGCGGGACTTATTTATGCGTCAGATGCTCTCAAAATCAACATTTCTCATTTTTTGGGGCTTGACGCCTCTCTAAACGATTTCCGCCTGTTCTATGAAAGCGTAAAGGAATTCTTTGATATAAAATCTGTTATAGAACAGCCGGAAGAGCCTCCGAAAGCAAATACAGATGAAATTATCAAAACCGGCGAGCCAATCTCAATTAAACTTGAGCATGTTTGCTTCGCATACAACAATGCCGCATTCTCACTTAAAGACATCAACATGGACATCAAAGCAGGTGAAAAAATCGCAATAGTCGGATTCAACGGTGCCGGAAAATCAACGCTTATAAAGCTATTGCTCCGCCTTTATGATGCTGACAGCGGCAAAATTTCCGTAAACGGCTGTGACATCAAAGACTACGATGTTCATAAATTCCGCAGTCATATCGGTATCGCATTCCAGAATACAAATCTTTACGCACTTCCCTTACGCGATAACCTTACACTTCTCGACGACGCAGATGACGAAACAATTAAATCAGCAATGCATTACTTTGAACTTGACAGCGTTCTCGAAAAGTCAAACGCAACGCTCGATACGGAAGTAACGAAAGAATTTACAGATGAAGGAATCATGTTGTCCGGCGGCGAATTGCAGAAACTGGCACTCATCCGAGTTTTCATGAAAGACTACGGACTGCTTATTCTTGATGAGCCCTCCTCCGCTCTTGACCCAATTGCGGAATACAACCTCAATCAAAAAATCTTCAATATGAGCAGTAAAGCGACTACTATACTTATTTCTCACCGACTGACTTCCGCAAGAAACGCGGACAGAATATATCTGTTCGAGAATGGCTCGATTGCAGAATACGGTTCGCACGATGAACTTATGGCAAAAAAAGGACAATATTACGATATGTTTACTAAGCAAGCCGAGAGCTATCAAATGCAGGAAGCATAATAACAGGATTATCAAAAAGACTTCCATTTTGGAAGTCTTTTTATTATATTTGCATTTTAAACATATGAAAACATCATATGCACTATTTTATTTATTAATTTATTACTTGATAGAATACGGCAAAATGTGATATAATTATTCAGTAATATTTATTATAAAGGATGATGGTCTATGGATATAAAAGAAGCCGCTTTGCAGGCTCATCTTAAATGGCGCGGTAAAATCAGAATCGAACCAAATGCGCCAGCCGGTAACGCTGAAGAACTTGCGGTTGCATACACTCCCGGAGTTGCTGAACCTTGTCTTGAAATTCAAAAAGACGAACTTAAATCATACGACTTGACAAGAAGATGGAATATGGTCGCAGTTATCACCGACGGAAGCGCTGTTTTAGGTTTAGGCGATATCGGTGCAGTCGCAGGTATGCCGGTTATGGAAGGAAAATGCCTGCTGTTTAAGGAATTTGCCGATGTTGATGCATTTCCTCTATGCATAAAATCAAATGATATTGATGAAATTGTCAGAACCGTTGAGCTTATTTCCGGCAGTTTTGGCGGAATAAACCTTGAAGATATATCAGCTCCGCGCTGTTTTGAAATTGAACGCAGATTAAAACAATGCTGTGATATACCGATTTTTCATGATGACCAGCATGGAACAGCGGTAATCGCAGTCGCAGCGCTCAAAAATGCACTTAAGCTCACTGGCAAAAAAATAGAAGATGTCAAAATAATAATAAATGGTGCAGGTGCCGCAGGTATCGCATCAGGCAGACTATTTTTAGCATGTGGAGCTAAAAATCTTATTTTCGTAGACCGTTTCGGGGCGATTGCACCCGGAGTCGAAGGAATGAACAGCGAACATGAACTTTTGGCACAAATCACTAATCCAAATCATGAAACCGGCTCGCTTGCCGATGTAATCCGCGGTGCAGACGTATTTATGGGCGTATCTAAGCCTAAACTTCTCACTCAGGATATGGTTCGCTCAATGAATAAAAATCCAATAATGTTCGCTATGGCAAATCCTACACCGGAAATTTTGCCCGAAGAAGCATACGCTGCCGGCGCCGCAGTAGTAGGAACCGGAAGAAGCGATTACCCCAATCAAATCAATAATGTTCTCGCGTTTCCCGGCATTTTCAGAGGTGTGCTCGACTGCCGTGCCTCTGAAATCAATGACGAAATGAAGCTTGCCGCCGCTGACGCCATAGCATCACTCGTTACAGATGAAGATATCGCAAACAAAACAATTCTTCCCTCTCCTTTTGATCCACGTGTAGCTCAAACCGTAGCTGAGCATGTTAAAGCCTGCGCGATAAAATGCGGAATTGCAAGAATATAAATAATTTTTGTATATTTATTCATGTTTGTGCAAGTTGTATATTGACATGATACTTGTTTGGAGTTATAATATTCCCATATTTTAAAGATAATTATTAATCGAATTTTTGAAAGGCTGATTTACTTATGAAAAAAGATATTAAAAAAATAGTTCTCGCTTATTCAGGCGGTCTTGATACCTCTATTATTATTCCGTGGCTCAAAGACAATTACCCCGGATGTGAAGTTATCGCAGTATGCGGTGATGTCGGTCAGGGCAAAGAAACCGCAGGTCTTGAAGAAAAAGCCAAAAAAACCGGCGCCTCAAAACTCTATATCGAAGATTTACGCAAAGAATTTATCGAAGATTATATTTACCCAACTCTAAAAGCTGGCGCAAAATACGAAAATACTTACCTCCTCGGTACTTCATTTGCTCGCCCGATTATAGCTAAACGTATTGTTGAAATCGCTAAGGCAGAAGGCGCAGACGCTATCGCTCACGGCTGCACCGGAAAAGGTAATGACCAGGTTCGTTTTGAACTTACAATAAAAGCATTTGCTCCCGAAATGGAAATCATCGCTCCGTGGCGTACATGGGAACTTAAGTCACGTGACGAAGAAATTGACTACGCTATTGCTAAAAATGTACCGATTCCGATAACAAGAGAAACCAATTACTCTAAGGATAAAAATATCTGGCACTTGTCACATGAAGGTCTTGACCTCGAAGATCCCGCAAATGAACCTATGTATGACAAAATTCTTGAACTCGGCGTAACTCCAGAAAAAGCTCCTGATACTCCTACATATATTACCCTTTCATTTGAAAAAGGCATTCCTGTTGCTCTCAATGGAGAAAAGCTTGGCGCAGTTGAAATGCTCGAAAAATTAAATAAACTCGGTGGCGATAACGGTATTGGTATTATCGATATAGTAGAAAATCGTCTTGTAGGTATGAAGAGCCGCGGTGTATATGAAACTCCCGGCGGTACTATCCTCTATGCCGCTCACGAAATGCTTGAAACAATCACTCTTGACCGTGACACAGTTCATACAAAGCAGATGCTCGCAGGGCAGTTTGCCGACCTCGTTTACTTCGGAAAATGGTTTACTCCTTTGCGTGAAGCTCTTTCCGCTTTTGTTGACAAAACTCAGGAAACTGTTACCGGCGATGTTAAACTCAAGCTCTACAAAGGTAACGTTACACCTGCTTCTATCACTTCTCCTTATTCTCTCTATGATGAAGCTATCGCTACTTTCGGCGAAGATGATGTATATGACCAGGCAGATAGTGCAGGATTTATAAATCTCTTTGGTCTTCCGATTAAGGTTAAAGCAATGCTTGACGCTAAAAGAGAGCAGAAATAATCTTTCAGATTAAATATATATAATTCAATTTATTATTAATTTCTTAAAAATTGCATATTTATTCATTTTAAATAAACAGGAGTGTGGGGGACGAAATTTTCACTGAAGTTTCTTCCCCCTGTTCTCGCTATTACAGATTA
>CALWTV010000117.1 GCA_944384555.1 uncultured Clostridia bacterium
TTGAGTTTGCACCGAAAAAGGGATTTGGACAAAATTTTTTGATAAATCCGGCGATTCCGCAGAGAATAGCGGAGTCAGCCGCACGGGATTCCGATACCTGTATTCTCGAAATCGGACCGGGAATAGGTGCGCTCACTGCGGAACTTGCGTCACGATATGAAAAGGTAGTGGCGGTCGAGATAGATTCCGCGTTAATTCCGGTGCTTGAATATACATTATCGGAATTTGATAATGTTACGGTAGCGCACGAGGATTTTATGAAACTGCCACTTGCGGATTTTATAAATGAAAATTTTAATGGAAAAAAAGTATCTGTATGCGCAAATCTGCCTTATTATATAACTACACCAATTATAATGCATCTGCTCGAAGACGGCAATGCATCGCTGTTTGAATCTATAACAGTTATGATTCAGACTGAAGTGGCGGCAAGATTTACCGCAAAGGCAGGTTCTTCAGAATATGGAGCAATTACCGCTGCGCTTGATTATTACGGTACTGTACGTAAACTTTTTGATGTATCGGCAGGGAATTTTCATCCCGCGCCTAAAGTTTCGTCAAGCGTTGTGCAGATATGCCCATATAAAACGCCTGCGTATGACGTTTCAGACGAAAAATTTCTGTTTGAAGTTATTTCTGCCGCATTCGGTCAACGGCGCAAAACTCTGGTTAATACGCTGTCAGCGGTTTCAGGAGGGCGTTCAAAAACAGAGCTTGCTGAATTATTGGAAAACCTCGGATTCAGAGCGGATATCAGGGGCGAAAAATTGTCAGTCAGTGATTTTGTCAAACTTAGTAATGCGCTTTTTGAACTTAATAAATCGAGTAATTAATAATCATTTTTTAATCTAGGATATAAATTAAGGAGGAACTATGAAAACCATATTTGAAAAAAAGTATATCGTGCTCCCCGTAAATCCTGATGTCACAAGAAAGAAAATCGAGTTTTATAAAGAAGGGGAATTAGTATTCGACCTTGACTGTAATGTCGATATGATTAATCCGAGACACTTTCATTATGCTGATGTAAGCCATCTTGTTGGAAGTGAAATTGAAATCAGATTAAATCCCGAAATGGAGTTTCGTTTTGATTTTGCTGATGAAATGCCGATTGAGGGTATATATTCAGAACCTTACCGACCGAAAGTTCATTTTACCGCTAAAAAAGGCTGGCTCAACGACCCGAATGGTCTTTTTTACGCAAACGGTACATATCATCTTTTCTTTCAGCATAATCCGGCAGGGGAAAGCTGGGGAAATATGCACTGGGGACACGCGGTTTCTACTGATTTAGTTCATTGGACTGAAACCGATATCGGATTAAAGCCTGACGAATTTGGAACAATGTTTTCAGGAAGTGCGTTTGTGGATTTGAAAAATGTTTCCGGTCTTAAGGAAAATGAAAATAATGTAATTTTGCTTTTCTATACAGCGGCAGGCAATACCTCAAAATTATCTTCCGGCAAGAAATTCACTCAGTGCATGGCATATTCTACGGACAACGGAAAAACATTCAAAAAATATAGTAAAAATCCTGTTGTACCTCATATCATGAGTGAAAATCGCGACCCTAAGGTTATATATTCAAAAGAGCTTGAAAAATATATCATGGCGATATATCTTGACGGAAATGATTACATGCTGCTGACTTCAGACAATCTTACAGAATGGACTCAGTTCCAGAAGATAAAACTTGAAAATGACGGAGAATGCCCCGATATATACCCGCTTAAAGTTGATAATTTCGATGGAGAATATAAATGGGTTATGCTTGGAGCATCTGATAATTACATTGTAGGCAATTTTGAAAATAACCGATTTGTGGTTGAACAATCTTCACGTCCATACCGCGTGGGTGCGAAAACATCATATGCGGCGCAGACTTATGACAATACCGGAGACCGCAGAATAAAAATCGCATGGGAGATGGTAAGATGCCCGTTTGAATCATTTAACAGTCAGATGGGAATTCCGTGTGAGATATCGCTTTCAAAAATCGGAAATGAATATTATCTCCGCTCACTTCCGGTTTCGGAATTTGAAACGCTTCGCGGAAAAGAATCAAAAGCGGCAGATATCTCAGTAAATATGTTAAATCCATTTAAGATTTCGCCGCTTGATAAGAACGCATATGAAGTTATAATATCCGCAGAACGTAAAGATACCGATTATTTTGAAGTTTCGATGCTTGGTATCAATATAAAAATCGATACACGCTCAAATAAAATTTCATTACTTAATCAAACTATACCGCTTTCATATAATTTTGACCGTGATAATATAAGCGTAAGATTTATAATTGACTCATGCGGAATAGAGCTTTTCGCGGATAACGGATTAATTTACACCGCCGATAATTTTATCGCTGACTATAATCTTAATACGCTTTCGATTACAAGCGGGTCTTATGCAAAAATCAACAGCGTTTCCGCATATTCACTAAATAACATTTGGGAAAATAATTAAATATCAAATTTTTTCGGTTAAAATTTTGGTATAGATAATATTGCGTCTGTTCCAAGTATACGTTAAGTGAAGAAAATCACCATCTGAGATTATAGCCGGATAGGAAAATTCGCCGGCTTCATCTTCAAGTGTGAGTGCGCGGTAAAAACTATTTCCGCCGTCTTCAGATATATTTACAGTAAGCGGTGTGCGCGCGGCAAAATTTCCTTCTACGGGGTTCATTACAAGCGCAACCGCTTCATCACATATTTTTACAAGATCGATTCCGCTGTTGTTGTTTGGAATTTCGGTTTCGTATGCGTCAGACCATGTTTTCCCAAAATTTGTACTGTCCGAACGGTAAAGGCGTCCCCATGTGCTTCTCATCAGCATATGCACGCCTTTTTTATCTTCCCATAAAGATGGCTGAATGATACCGTTTGTTTTAATTGATTCGTACCCATGCTTTATGCGCTCGTTCATCACATAGCCAATCGGAGCACACTCCTCAAAAGATAAACCGTCATCGTATGATATTTCGGGTACAACTGTCCAGTCAGAGGGTGTTTCAATTGAACGAGGCGCGATAAGAGTTCCGTTTGATAAACGCAGAGGTTTGTTTTTGACAGGTCCGCAGGCTTTGGCGTTTTCGGTATCAAGAATTTTCATATCTCCCCATGATTTGCCGCTGTCATATGAAACGCAGTATACGGTGAACCAGTCTTTGATGTATTTTCCAATTTTAAAATAAAGAATTATTGCTCCGTCGGAACGCCTGTGAAGTACGGGATTCCAATGAGGAAGTGATTCATCAAAACATATTCTTACGGTATCGGTAAATTCACCTGATGAATTTTGTGATGCGACATAAATTTTTACATCATCATGACCTTCACGCGTACCACCGAAACAGGCGGTTAAAATTCTTCCGTCCTCAAGCATTACCAAAGTTGAGGCATGAGCGGACACAAAATATTTATCCTGTGGGTATACGAATTTTCGTTCTGTCTGTGTTAACTTTATCATATCGGAATTATCCTCCCTGCATATATTATTTTTTGTAATTATATCACATCAAAAAAGATAATTCCACCAAATAAAAAAAGTAAGCTCGGAAATTTTAATTATTCGGCTTACTTTATTTTTTATAAAGAAATTAATTTTGAATATAGTCTAACGTGAGCGATATTTTGCTTTCGTCGCCGCGTCTGATATACTTAAATCCGCACTCGAAAAGCATTTTACGGCAGTCATTCATATCGAGACCGCGATTTTTTGATGTGTCGCTGCTTGTATCTCTTGGATTTGCGCCCGTTTCAGCTGTGATAATATTCGCGCCGGAAATATATGCGACTTTGTTTGGTTCATGTACGCCGCAGTATTTCATTTCC
>CALWTV010000118.1 GCA_944384555.1 uncultured Clostridia bacterium
TTAATAAAACAGCTTAACATTGATTCTGTTGAGATAATTGCCTCAAAATCATAACTTATTTTTTGAAAGCGTGATTAATAAAAATGAAAAAATTATTTTCCTCTCTTATAGGAAATGAGTTCATAAAAAATACTCTCGCCTCGGATATCAGGCGAGGAAAGTTCAGACACGCATATATTATCGATGGTGACCCGGGAACCGGACGCCATACAATTGCTAATCTCGCCGCAAAATCAATTTTATGCATGTCACGCAATACCGATGAAGGCGAGCTTCCCTGCGGCAAATGCGCAAACTGCCGTAAAATAGACAGCGGAAACTGCACCGATTTTATAACCGTGAACCGCGGAGACAAAGCGTCTATCGGAGTAGAGGTTATCCGAAATTTATGCCGTGATATCTATGTTTCGGCAAATGAATGTGAATATAAAGTATATATAATAGATGATGCCGATACCATGAATGTTCAGGCACAGAACGCATTTTTACTTTCACTTGAAGAACCACCTCCTTATGTAGTTTATTTAATGATTACTCAAAACAGCGGCGCACTCCTCGAAACTATCCGAAGCCGCTCAATTGTTCTCAGAACAGAAAAATTACAAAATGATTTAATCGAAAATTATTTAGTACAAAATAATAAAAATGCCGCAAAACTCATGAAATCTGACCCCGATAAATTTAAATCGGTAATTATGTGTGCTGACGGCTCTATCGGAAAAGCTCTTTCTTTAATCGACAGCAGAATAAGCGAACCAGTTTTGCGCCGCCGACAGACGGCACTTAATTTGGCGAAATCTATGCTCGCATCTGATTCACTCGCCCTATATGATTTTATGCCATCACTTCCTAAAAAAAGAGAAGATATTTCTTTAATTTTAGAAGATTTATTTATAATTATACGTGATTTATTGGTGCTAAAAAAATATGATAACGCACCTTTATGTTTTTTTGGAAATACCGAAGAGCCGGAACAGATTTTATCAAATGCAACTTCCCAGCATATTATGCGGATTTATGACGCGGTTGATGAATTTTATAAAGATATAGAAAGAAACGCCAACATTAATTCATCTTTTTTGAATATGGTAAAAAACGTTTCGGCAAAATGATTGTTTGAAAGGATAATTTTTATAATGTATGAAAATGAAATAGACAAAGAAATTTCCGATGAACCGATATCAGAAATTTCAGAAGATAATTATTCGCTGTCGGAGTTATCCTCTGAAGATGAGATGGTTGAAATTGTAGGCATAAGATTCAAGGAAGCCGGAAAAATTTATTATTTTAGTCCAGGCGAAATAAAACTTGATAAAGGCTCATATGCCATAGTTGAGACCGCACGCGGAATAGAATTCGGATTTGTTATAATAAGCAATAAAATGGTTCCAGTAAGTGAAACCGTACAACCTCTGCGCCAGGTAATACGCATGGCAACCGAAGAAGATATTATTCATCATGATGAAAATACTGCACGCGAAAAAGAAGCCTTTGAAGTATGCTGTGAAAAAATTCAGGCGCACAATCTCGAAATGAAACTCATTGATGTGGAATATACTTTTGACAACACTAAATTAATGTTTTATTTTACCGCTGACGGTCGTGTGGATTTCCGTGATTTGGTAAAAGACCTTGCGTCTGTTTTCCGCACTCGAATAGAATTACGTCAAATAGGTATACGCGATGAAGCGAAATTACTTGGCGGTTTGGGAGTATGCGGCAGACCTTTCTGCTGTAAAACTTTCCTCTCCGATTTTGTTCAGGTATCCATAAAAATGGCAAAAGAACAAAATTTATCACTAAATTCCGCAAAAATTTCAGGCGCATGCGGAAGGCTTATGTGCTGTCTCAGATATGAATATGACACATATGAAGAAGAACTTAAAAAAATCCCGCCTATTGAATCAAAAGTTCAAACTCCGGAAGGCGTAGGTACTATCACCGAAATATATCCTCTTATGGGTACTGTAAAGGTATTGCTGAATGACGTTAAATCCGGTCCTTATCAGAAAATTTTTTCAAGTGAACTAATTAAAGTAATTTCACTTGCACAACCTCCCAAAGACAGCGACGATAATGCAGATTCTGACGTTGATTTTGATGAAGATTGATTTCCGCTCCTGTATTTTTACCAAATACACGAAATTGCTTAACATACAAAAATAAATTTATTTCTGAATAAACAGTGAAAAGAAAAAAATTATTTGTTAATTTTTCAATTTACTATTTTCATTTAATAAATTATGTGCTAAAATATATTTGTTATTAAAAATTCGGAGGTGTTTAAAAATGGCATATAAGATTTCTGACGATTGCATTGCTTGCGGTGCTTGCGCTGAAGAATGCCCTGTTGATGCAATTTCTGAAAAAGACGGCAAATACGTTATCGATGCTGATACTTGCATTGACTGCGGTTCTTGCGCTTCTGTTTGCCCCGTCGACGCTCCTGCTGCTGAATAATTTCAGACGGTAATTAGAATTTATTGCCTGCCGGTATTTTCCGGCTAAGAACTAATAACTCAAAACCGCAGACGGGACGGAGTTTTTTCCGTCCCGTTTGTTCTTTATTTTATGGAATTTACTAATATTAATATAAATGATGATGAACGCCTTGATTTCGTCAATGAAAATCTCAGTATAATTCAGAAAAAAAACGGGCTCACCTTTGGAACAGACGCTTATCTGCTTGCCGCATATGTACGCGCTTATAAAAATCAGCGTGCAGTAGAGCTTGGCGGCGGTACCGGAATAATATCACTGCTCCTTGCCGTAAAAAATAAATGCTCGGCAGTATATTCTGTCGAAATTCAGTCTGCCTTTGCAGATATAATCCGCAGAAACGCTGAAATGAATCAATTATCAAATAAAGTTTTTGCAATTGAAAGCGATATACGAAATCTGAATCCAACTATGACTGACGGTGAGGTCGACATTGCGGTATCTAATCCTCCGTATATGAAACTCGGCGGCGGAAAGGAAAATAATTTCTCAGAAAAAAATATCGCACGCCGTGAAATCTGTGGCGGTATATATGATTTTTGCAGTGCCGCCAGCAAGATGATAAAATACGGCGGCAGTTTTTATACCGTATACCGCCCTGAACGTCTTATTGACCTTATCTCAGCACTGCGTGAAAATTCCCTTGAACCTAAAAAAATGACTTTCGTTTTCCCCGATGAAAATTCAGTCCCATGCCTTGTGCTAATTCAATCAAAAAAAGGCGGAAATTCCGGAATTGATGTAACTCCTCCGCTTATTATTTATAAAAATCAAGGTGAGCGGCGTGATTACTCTGACAATATGAATAAAATTTATGATACATGTAGCTTTGAATCTATATTTTAGGCGGTGATGATATGAGCAGTGAAAAGAAAAAAAATGTATCCCGTGAATTTAAAAATGCCGTTGTGGGCGGTATGCTTTATCTCGTCGCCACTCCCATAGGAAATTTGTCCGATATCAGCGAACGCGCGCTGAAAGTACTTTCGGAAGTTGATTTTATTGCCGCAGAA
>CALWTV010000119.1 GCA_944384555.1 uncultured Clostridia bacterium
TGGAATACCTTGACTCCGTGCCAATGTCGCATGAATCTTTAAATGAAATCGATAAAACCCCGCTTTATGAAAAAGTCGGTATGTACGCAAAAAAAATACATGAAATAAAATCCATTTCAGAAAGCGGAGAAAAAAGGTTCGGCTGGGTTCACCCATGCGGAAAATGGGACTATCCAACGTGGCGTGAATTTGTAAACGCTTATTTTCAAGAAGGAGTTTCAAAATGCTTTGAGCTTTCGCTGCTGACACAGGAACAATGCGACCGAATCATGACCGTGCCAAAAATATACGCTTCCCTTCTCGACGAGATAACCGAACCAAATATGACACATACGGATTTATGGGAACCGAATGTCCTTATTGTAAAAAATGACTGCGGTGAATATGATGTTGGAGCGATAATCGACCTTGACCGCGCAATATTCGGAGATGTAGAAATCGAGTTTTCACTTCCGTGGATGATGAACGAGGCGTTTCTGCGCGGCTACGGCAGAGGATTTTCTGAAAAAGAAAATGATGTAACGCGCCGTAAAATATACGGATTGCTGTATCAGATATTCGGCTCGTTCATATTTGAATCTGAGTTTGAGAACCCCGAAACGCGCGATTATTACAGAAATGAAACCGAAAAATTTCTCCAAGAACTGATAAAAAATTATTAAACTTAAGGAGAACCAAATGAAAACATACGATATTTCATTAATCAAAAAATGGTCGGATAAGCTTGATATTCCGTCTGAATGGCGTGATGAAATGTACAAATGCGCGGAAAACGGTACTGATGACATTCTAATGGACAATCTGCTTTCATCGCTTCAAAAATGTGAGGAAGTATCGAAATTATATGCGGAAAAAAATATTTCCGAGAAAATTATGATTGATACGCTTTATGATATTACTGTGTGGGCAAAAAATTGTCTGCGAGAAAATAAAAAAATCGGACTTGCGGAAACCGGTTGGACTGTGAATCATCTCGCTATGGAAATATTCCGTCTCGGCAGACTTCAGTATAAATTCGGCAAATGCGGCAGAGATATTCCAAAATACGGGCTCAAGGAAGACTCTCCTATAATGGAAGTTCACGTACCACAAAACGGCAGCTTCGATATTGACTCGATACATAGTTCATTTGACAAAGCGGCGGAATTTTTTGATGAATATTATCCTGAATACAAGTATGATTATTATATATGCGAATCGTGGTTATTTGATTTTAACATGAAGAATTTTCTAAAACCGGAAGCTAATATAATAAAATTTCAAAATGAATTCGATGTAGTTTCATATCATGAGGACAACAGCGCAGTACGCCGTTTATTTGTGTTAAATGAAAATACCGGCAGAAGTTCGCTTCAAAATGCGGTCGAAAATCATCTTAAAAACGGCGGAAAATTATACGGCGGTTTTGCAGTAAAGAAAAAATAATTATTGTTTCAAATTACCTCAGCTTTCTTTTCTGAATTAGCGTCGGCATATTCTCTGCACTTCTGCTGATAGTACTCGATTTTGCAGGTCACCTTGCATAAATGATGTTTCATTTCATCAATTCGCTTTTCGACTTCGTGCTTGTGGTCTATTAAAAGCTGACATCTCTTTTCAAGCGTAATATCGCCCTCTTTGCTCAGTTCCACAAACTCCTTTATCTTTTTTATCGGCATACCTGTACTTTTCAGACAGCAGATAACGCCCAGCCACTCTAAATCTTCGTCGGAATAATGGCGTATGCCTCCCTGACTGCGGCTTATCTCTGTAAGCAGTCCCTCTTTTTCATAATAACGCAGCACATGGGCTTCTAGTCCGGTTATTTCTGATACTTGTTTTATAGTATATTCCATTTTAAGCCTCTTTTTTGAAAAAATTTTTGATATGAAAAGATTATAAAAAATAGTATTGACTTAATGTTAACGTTAAGGTTTATAATTTTATTATATAAAAAACTATTTGAAAAATCAAGGGAATTTCTGAAATATAATTGAAAAATCAAGAATATGCCCTTTATTTTCAATATCATTAAAAGAGTAAAAATAAGTACGGAGATTTTGTAAAATGAGTGAAACAGTAAAAAAAATAATAGGACAGACATTTGATGAAGAACGCGCACTTTATGCGTTATCAGACGCGGAAGTGATTGACTGCCGTTTTGCCGGTGCGGCTGACGGTGAATCATGTTTAAAAGAAAGCCGCAACATATTAGTAAATGACTGTGATTTTGAGCTGAGATATCCACTGTGGCATACAGAAAACACAACAGTCATAAACTCACGTTTTACAGAAACGTGCCGCGCGGGAATTTGGTATACATATAGAGTTAATCTTGAAAACTGTATCGGCAACGGGATAAAAGCCGTAAGAGAATGCCGTGATATTGATATAAAAAACTGTGAATTTGATTCACCAGAATTCGGTTGGATATGTGACCGAATTAATATTGAAAATTCTAAAATTACAAGCGAATACTTTCTTCTTAATTCAAAAAATATAACCGCTTCTCACTTTACTTTATACGGAAAATATTCATTTCAGTATACGGAAAATGTTACTGTAACAGACAGCGTATTAAATACTAAAGACGCTTTTTGGAATTCTAAAAATGTTACCGTCAAAAATTCAGTGATAAACGGCGAATACTTAGGCTGGTATGCGGAAAATCTGCGCCTTATCAATTGTGATATAACCGGAACTCAGCCGCTCTGTTATTGCAAAAATCTTTATATGGAAAACTGCCGTATGATAAACTGTGACCTGTCATTTGAATACAGTACCTTAAACGCAGATATTAAAGGTAGTATTGACAGCATAAAAAATCCGGAATCCGGAAGGATTTCTGCTGGTAAAATCGATAATATCATAATAGATGAATACGCAAAGCAGCCACTTCTTACCGAAATAATCGAAACCGGAATAATGTAATCTTAATCAGTTAAAACCATATTTTGCCCATATTTCTGTATTTCCTTAAATAAAAGACTTTATTAACGGCGATAATTTAACACTTGCAAATAAATTTCGTAAAAATCTTATATATTTGAAAGGAATAACATACCAATATGGAAAATGAAGTATCTATACTTTTTTTGGAACACAGCGATAAAAAGTTATTTGACGAAGATACGGTTGACAATTTAAACTTAAAATATATATTCAATGACGACTTAATTGAAACTCTTATTTACTCTTGTACATTAGAGGAAGCACTGGAAAGACAAAAAGTATTCAAGGAAATGCTTTACGGTTCAATGCTTAATTTTTTTGAATATTTATCAACACTATTAGTCAGACTGGAAAGGCTAATCACAAATTATGAGCTTAACAAACCTAAAATAAGCAAACTTATAATATCATATAACATTTGCGATACATATGTTAAGATATATGATACAATAATCAACTGCGGCATAAATATAAAATTTATAGCAAAAATCAAGGAATATCTGAGTAAATACAAGGATATTGTAGAAAAAATGCGTGTAAAGCTCATTGAATGCGCCTCCAGTATTGATAATATTTCAAATAATAACTTTCTTGTAAGAGGTAGTGTAGTCGAAGGATTTGTGGGAGGTCAGGGAAAAAGTGATTCCCTCTCCGAACAGCTGATTAAATTAGTAGAAAAATTCGGGATTGATTTTTCGATGCCTGAGGATAACTGCAATTACAAGGATATAAATATACACCTGTCGGACACAGTGCTATCTTATTACAAAGATGATGAGCAGGCTTTATCATGCTTTGGGGAATTCATTGCACAGCTTAACTTTGATATTCTGGTATTAAGAAGTCAAATAAGTTTTTATCAGGGAATTTATTATTTTACAAAAAAAGCAATTGAAAACAATATCACCTTATGTTTTCCGAATTTTTCAGAAAAAATGGAATTCACTGCAAAAGATGCGTTTGACATAACCATGCTTGGCAAACGTGAAATAATTCCTAATGATATTTATTACCGTGAAAATATCAAGCAATTTTTTTTAATCGGGATAAACGGCGGAGGAAAAACTACATACTTACGCACAGTGGCAGTTAATCTAATTTTGGCATTGACCGGATGTCCCGTATTCTGCAAAGAGATGTCGGTGTATTTTTTCAAGTCAATTTATACTCATTTTCCGGTAGAAACTGAAAACAGCTTAAGCGCAGGGCGTCTTGAGGAGGAAACTCAAAGATTAAACGGAATAATTGAACAAATTTCCTCAGATTCATTTATATTTCTGAATGAAACATACTCCAGCACCAATGATTTCAAGGGAACATCAATGTCACTTGAGTTAGCTGAAAAAGTCAGGCAAAAAGATGCCTCTATGTTATTTGTAACGCATTTTATCAACGTCATTGAAAGTGATTTCCCGTTTTTAGCGACTCAGGGTGCAGATAATGAAGGAAACAATTCATTCAAAATAATAGACCATATCTTGCCAAACACCTCATTTTCAGAGGGCATTATTTCTAAATACGGACTTTCAAAAAATATGTTGGAAAGCAGGTTTGGGGTAAAATGGGAGTAATTATATTCGATATACTGTATGAAACAGAGGAAAATGAAAATTATTTTTCGTGCGATGATATTGCTGTAAACGGTCTGCTGTTAAAAGAAACATTTTCATTTTTTGCAAAAGATGAATATGTAAACGACTTTATTGATGTTATAAAAGTGCCGCTGTTAAATCAGAAAAATATTTTGTTTCGGCGGACAATTTTCAATGATTTCATAAATGAGCCTAACTTGCTTTATGGAATGGTGAATTTTTTGAATGACTTAAAAAAATTTGTTGACGAACAAAAATATGACGTTGATATATTAAAATACAAAGGCAGTATTACAAGCATTCAGGCAGGCGGAATATTAATCAAAAAACTTCTGCTTATGATAAAAAAATCTTCTAAGGCATTATTAAATTTCAAACCACAGTCAGAAGCACTGGATAATATTTTGACATTTCTTTCTTATTTTTCAAAGATAGATTCAGATCCAATATTTCAATTTTGTACTAATTTAGAAAACGCTTCAAGCGAATCTGCATATAGAGTAAAAACAAGAATTGATGACATGGGGGTTATGTCATATTCATCAGTTATGGCTGAAGATAAATCAAAACCTCAAAAAATTGAACGCCGCGGTTTCTTTAGGAAGCAAAGCAACAACACAGAGCAAATTAGAATTTATATTGGAAATGAGGTTTTGACATCAGGTTTAGGTGACCTTACCACGGCTTTAAAAAATGTATACAATCTTATACTAAAAAAATTCTCCAAACTGGAGAAGCAAATATTTTTTTATTACACTGCGTATAAATATTGGGAACATATTAATAAAATAGGACTTCCGTTGACATATCCGGAAATATCAGAAAATATATGCTTTGAAAATTTATATGATATATTTCTATTACAAAAGACGCAGGATATCGTTCCTCATTCATTCACAAATTCTGAAAAATAACGAAGAATGGTTATAAGCGAACCAAACAGCGCTGGAAAAACCGTTTTTTTAAGAGCTGCGGCAGTCGCTCAATTATTATTTCAAGCCGGACTTCCTGTAATTGCAAAGAGCTTTTCCTCAAAAATATATTCTGGATTTTTCTATATTTACTCTTCATCTGAATCCAACAATCTCAGCGGAAGATTTGAGGCAGAGGCCGCAAGAATAGCATCTTTTCTTGAACTAAAACCCGATAATATGCTGTTATTGTTAAATGAACCGTTCCAATCCACATTGTTCAGAGAGGGAGAAGAAAAATTATACGATATTTTAGAATGTGTTTCAAAAATCAACAATGACTGGATATTAGTAACGCATCTCGGCGGATTAGTTGAACGATACAAAAAACACTCAAATACTGCAAGTATAACGGTAAACAGCGATCATAAAATTAACGTAAATTAAGATATAAATATTAAATAATATATAGGAGAAAATCAAATGAAAACAATTCCATTCGGAAAAACCGGACTCACAGTACCCACAATGGCAGTAGGTTGTATGAGAATAGGGGGCATGGAAACTAAAAAAGCGGAGGAATTAATACGTACCGCTATCGACAATGGTGCAAATTTCTTTGACCATGCCGATATATACGGCGGCGGCTCATGCGAGGAAAAATTCGCGGAAGCGATAAATATGAACAGCACAATCCGTGAAAAAATGATTATTCAGTCAAAGTGCGGAATAAGAAAAGGACGTTATGATTTTTCAAAGGATTATATTCTTGAGAGTGTAGACGGGATATTAAAGCGCCTTAAGACGGATTATCTCGACTCACTGCTGCTTCACCGTCCTGACGCATTAGTCGAGCCTGAAGAAGTTGCGGAAGCGTTTGATATCTTAAATCAAAGTGGAAAGGTACGTCATTTCGGTGTGTCAAATCATAACCCATATCAGATTATGCTTCTTCAGAAATACGTAAAACAGCCGATATGTGCAAATCAGCTCCAATTCAGCATAACAAACGCTACAATGGTTTCAGCGGGAATAAACGTTAATATGGAAAATGATGCCGCAGTAAATCGTGACGGAGGAGTGCTTGATTTCTGCCGTCTTAACGACATCACAATTCAGCCGTGGTCTCCTTTCCAATATGGATTTTTCGGCGGAGTATTCCTTGGAAATGACAAGTTTCCTGAGCTCAACAAAAAAATCGATGAAATCGCAGAAAAATACAATGTTACAAATACCACAATTGCGTTTGCATGGATACAGCGTCACCCCGCGAAAATGCAGCCGATAACCGGAACAACAAATGTTTCCCGTCTGATGGACTGCATAAAAGCGTCAGATATTACGCTTACGCATGAAGAATGGTATGAGATATACCGTTCAGCCGGAAATATTTTACCTTAATGTATATTATGATAATTAATTAAAATTGGAGAGATGCTTTTTGAAAAAAGCACCTCTCCAAACCTCTCCGCAAAAACTTTAAAAAATGCGGTTAAATTATTTATCGTATCTGCCGTAAGTTTTAGCAATTTCAATCATGCGGTTTGCGCGGTCAAAGCTTGCGTTAGCGGGATATTCACAGCCGGTTGCAAGTATAAATCCGCCGTCTTTGCCAAGCGTGTCAAACTGAGTTTTGCATTCGTTATCCCATTCCTCATCTGTACCGATAACCGCATTTGCCGGTGTTACACAACCGATTAATACGACTTTATCGCCGTATTTTTCTTTGCACTCTGCAAAATTTCTGCAATCATCCGGCGGATAAAGGAATGATATTGCTTCAGGTTTCATACGTTCGATCTGAGCGTCAAAATAAATCTGCTGTCCGCAGTTGTGAATCATTACAAGCTTGTTTTTTTCATGAACCACATTTGCGAGTTCTTCTACAAGTCCGCCTTCCATCTCGTCCCACATGGGTTTTGACATAATTGAACCGGACGAAAATAGCGTATCAAACATAATACCGTTTATTCCAGTATCACATAAAGCAGAAACGTATTCCTTTAAAGTTTCGTTTATCTCATGCGCTGATTCCGCAACCGCTTCAGGGTCGTCATATAAATCCATATACATATCCTGCTGATTGCGCAGCATTGACAAAACGCCAAGTGGTCCGAATACAAATGCAATAACAGGCTTTTCACTGCCCTTTGCCTCAACTATCTTCTTACATACATCAATATGCATCATCATGCGCTTAGATGTACGGTAATCTACTTTTTTTATTTTTGAATAATCATCTATATCAGAAACCACACTTTGGCTGTAATCGGGGTGAGCCGCTTCATTTTCGGGATATATAATTTTTTGACCCCATGCGTCACATTCAACTGAGAGGTCTATTAAAGTTACAATGCAGTCTATATCAAATTCATCTGCGCATTTAATAAATGACTGTGCGCATATGTCTGCATTCTGAGACCATTCGGGATATGAAGCTCCGGTAAGTTTGCGTGTAATGCCGCTCATTATAGGGTAAACTGGTACGCGGTCCGGTGTTTTCTTTTCAAAAACCGCTGAAATTCTTTCTATCGAGTTCATATAATCCTCCAAAAAAAAACAAATATGAAATTTTTCTTTACGTCAATATTATATCATATCATAGTAGTATAGTATAGAGTAAAATTAGCATTTTTTGTAGATTTATAAAAATATTTTATCTAAAAATCATACCAATAAATAATATAAAAAAATTTATTAAAAATATTTTTAAGCAAGTATAGCATTTTTCTTCTGCGTATGATATAATGCAGAGAAGCAAAATTCGGGATTTAATATTTTGAATCAGCTTTGTAATATATTTAATTAAACAGAAAGGCATTTATCATGATAAGAGTACTTGTATGGTGCGAAAATAAACAAAATAAAACTGATGCTGATGTAATCAGAGTATACCCTAACGGAATGCATAATGCAATTGCCGATTTTTTAAACAAAGACCCCGAAATTGAGGCTAAAACTGCAACACTTGACGATCCTGAATGCGGGCTTACTGATGATGTCCTTGAAAACACTGACGTTCTTATTTGGTGGGGACACATTGCGCATCACGAGGTTCCTGATGAAATCGCCAAAAAAGTTCAGAACCGTGTATTAAACGGTATGGGACTAATTCCCCTTCATTCAGCGCATTTCTCAAAACCATTCAAGCTTCTCATGGGAACAACCTGCGACCTTTCCGTTCCCGGTCATTTCAAGGAGAACTTATGGTGCACGCTTCCCGGTCATCCAATAGCAAAAGGCATCCCTAATCCGGTAGAACTTGAAGTCGAAGAAGGATATAACGAATATTTTGATATTCCTCAGCCTGATGAACTTGTATTCATAGGCGCATTTGAGGGCTGTCGTTTGTTCAGAGCCGGCTGTGCATATCACAGAGGACGCGGCAAAGTTTTCTATTTCCAGCCTGGTCACGAAACATATCCAATTTATCACACTCCCTTTATTCAGAAAATAATTACAAATGCCGTTAAATGGGCGTCAAATAAATAACTCCAAAAATAAAATTCCAGCTTTAAAAAGCTGGTTTTTTATTTTATATAAAAAATAAAATTGCGTTCAGTAATTTATAAATAATAAAAAAATTAAGTATTCAAAGATTGTTGACATTATATTTTATCTATGATATAATTTAATGTAAACGATTACATTAAATTATGGAGATTAATACAATGAAAAAACTATCTGTATTACTTATTTTTTGTATGCTGCTGACATCACTATCAGCTTGCCAGTCAAGCCCATCAGAAAATTCTTCTGATAGCTCCTCCAGTGATTCAGTAACTAATTCTGATACCAACATTACGTCCGAAGAAACTACTGAAGAAACATTTCAATTGCCTGATGCTAACTATAACGGTTATACTTTCAAAATTTTGGCACGAGATAATCAGTGGGACCGTATGGAAGTGGATTTTGACGAACCTCAGGCAGACGTTATCTACGACGGTGTATATCAGCGAAATTTAGCTGTGGAAGAAAAATACAATGTGACTGTAGAGGGAGTTTTTCTTGGCGATGATATGTATAATCCGGTAAAACAGTCTGTAATGGCGGGTACTCATGAATACGATATGGTATACGCACCGCTTTCCGCTTCAGCAAGTCTGGCGAGAGAGGGATTGCTTTATAATTTTAATGATATAGATGCTATCGATCTTTCTAATCCTTGGTGGGATCAGAACATAGTAAATGACTTGCAGATTAACGATAAGATGTACTTTATGACTGGTGATATCGGTGTGCGAAGCAAAGACAATCTTTGGATTATTCTTTTTAATAACCCAATTCATAAAGACTTGGGAATGGAAAACTTATATGATTTAGTTAAAAGCGGAAATTGGACGATTGATAAATTTCACGAGCTCGCCGCACAAGCTGTTATGGATACGGACGGAAACAGCGAATTTGATGAAAATGATAGATACGGTTTGATTACGACTCCTGAAGGCGGAAAGAATTTTTACTATGCTTCAGGCGAACGTATTGTAAACAATAATAATGGAGAAATGACTATCGTTGCAAACAGTGATCGTTCTCAGACAGCAATTGAAAAGATTGTAAGATTATTTACTGAAGGCAATGTTGCATACTATCCGACGACATGGGAGAAAGCTGAAGAAATGTTCGCTGAAAATAAGGGCTTGTTTTACAGCGAAATTGTAACCCATATTATCAATTTGCGCTATATGGAAGCCGATTTCGGAATCCTTCCTACACCAAAGCTCTCTGAAGACCAGGAAAATTATTATACGCATTGCGCTTCCAATGGTACCGCAGTTTGCCTTCCTGCAAGCTCTCCTGATATCGAACGCTGCGGAACTATTGTTGAAGCATTAGGATATTACGGCAGAGAATATCTTACACCGGCGTTTGAAAATGTAGCGCTCCAGGCAAAATATTCCCGCGATCAGGAATCAGCTGAAATGCTTGATATTATTTGGGATAGCGTACGTTATGATATTGGATATATTTATAACATCGCTGGTATGGGCGACATTACTACCACATTGATTAATCAAAAATCTACAGATTTACAGTCATTTGTAGAAAAAAACAGAAAAGTGGCAGAATTGGAATTGGAAAAGCTTGTAGAAAGCTTTGAAGAAAATCAGAATGTTGCAGAATAATAAATTACATAACTTACATAAGGAGAATGCAATATGTTACTTAGCCCAGTATACAAACGCAAAGACAAGCAGGCATGGGAAAATTATGTCATTTTTGAAGACGGTTATCTCTATGCTTTTTTCGGTACAGGTCTGAAATGCGAAGACAATCCGAATATGAGCGCAATCGGTCTTGACGTTTACCGTTCACGCGACGGCATCCATTTTGAACAAATAAGCGAGTACACAAATCCGATTCCTGGTGCACATGCCGGCTTCGGCGTAAAGAAAATAGGCGACTATTTCTACTACTATCCCACCTGCTCTAACGCAGAAAAGGGTGTTCACTTCAAAATTTACCGCACAAAAGATTTTAAAAATTGGGAGCATTTAGGCGACGAATATGATGTAGTGCCGGATCGCAGTATTTATCACGAGCGTTGGGACGAAATTGTATTCCTCGACGAGATTGACGAAAACGGAGAGCCGATTATATACGGATATATAACCTCCGAGCCGAGAGACGATGTAAGCGTTCCCGGTCCCGGTATGCTTAGCAGCAAAGACGGTATTCATTGGAAGGTTCTTCCGCCCGCAAAAATCGAATGGGGCGAAATTCCGTCGCATCACATGGAAGTAAACTTTGTTGAAAAAATTGGGGATAAGTATTATTTATCCATATCCGGCAGAACATATCTTGACAGCTACGGATATTCCCTGTTCACCTTTATCGGCGACACCCCGTTTGGTCCATTTTATCCGGATGTAGAAAAATTCAGACTTTGCGGAACCACCAGACATGACATGACCTGGCTGAATCACAGTGTACACACACCGTGGGGACTGCTTTCAGCGCTTTGGCTGAGTCACGATGACGACAAGGATCTGCCGTCAAGAACCTTTGCGATTTCCACATTAAAGAGACTACTCTGTGACAAGGGTCATCTCAGAATGGGATATTGGGATCAGAACAATAAGCTGTTTGATACTGAGCATCCTGTGGATTTAAATCTTACATTGGCTCATCCGGATGAAAAAGTAAAGAATGAGCGCGACAAAGTAGAATTCGGCGATGAAGGAATTATTAAAATCTCTGCTTCACGCGATGGAGTGATTCTGCTGAGCGACAAACTGCTTGACAAAGACAGAGGCTTTATGCTGACAGGTACGCTTAAATGCAAGGAAAACCGCGGACATATTGCTTCACATCAACATGCTGCCGGAGTCGGTTTCTACTTGGAAAAGGAACCAGGAGAAGGAGTCATGATGTATGCAGATACACTGGGCGTTACACGTACAGGCACACTGCGCTATGCAGACAGAGTAATATCTGATTTCGATATATACAGAAAAGCCGGTTACGGGCTTGTTGCAGGTCGTTCCGGTGTTCTTCGTGGAACCACTGAGTTTAATTATGAAGATACCGTTGGTCCGTTCGGTCATGCGTCATATGCTGGAATCCGTCACAACGTACAGCACTCATTCAGACTTATCGCGCGCATGGATTATTTTGAGCTCTACATTGATGATTTATATGTACAAACCTTCGCTATTCCTGAGCCATATACAGGTCGTCTCGGTTTCTGCGTATTCGACGGCACATGCGAAGTAAAAATAAACGGATATCAAGGTTTATAAATTATTACCGAAAATAATATTTTTAGAGAGTTATATTGCTTTGTAAATATAACTCTCATTTTTTATTATATTTAAATTTATGAGTGATATTTCTCTGCCTGAAGTCTAAACATTTCTGCATATTTGCCGTCTGCCGCCATAAGTTCTTCATGTGAGCCCTGCTCAATAAGATTTCCGTCAGCAAACATATAAATTCTATCCGCCATTCTGGTAGTTGACAGGCGGTGGCTTATAAAAATAATAGTTTTGTTACTAGCATATGTAAGTATGGTCTGATTAAGCTCGTACTCTGCCATAGGGTCAAGTGCAGATG
>CALWTV010000120.1 GCA_944384555.1 uncultured Clostridia bacterium
GGTGGTCAAGAAAGCTTTTTATTTCTGAGCCGAAAATCAAATTTCCTTTTGCGGTCTTTGTATAATAAAACGGCTTTATTCCGAAAATATCGCGTGCTCCGAACAATTTTTTATTTTTTGAATCCCAAATCACAAACGCAAACATTCCACGCAAACGGTCTACAAATTGCTCACCGTATTCCTCATATCCATGAACCAATACCTCCGTATCACAACGAGTTGCAAATTTATGTCCATGGTTTACAAGCTCCTCCCGAAGCTGCATAAAATTATATATTTCTCCGTTGAAAACAATCGCGACAGTTCTATCTTCATTATACATAGGCTGTGAACCGTCGGATAAGTCAATAATCGACAGGCGCCGGAATCCGAGAGCTATGTCATTTTCAACATACATTCCCTCAGAATCAGGTCCCCTGTGAATAATCCGGTTCATCATTGACAGCAGAACTTCTTCCTTATTTGCAATGATTCCGGAAAATCCAATAAATCCGCACATACAGAACCTCTTTTATTTATTAAAGTCATTTACCTTATATTATATCACATATATATTAAAAATGCGAGTAAAAGAAGAAATTTTTAAAAAAGTTCATCTTTAATACTCGCATAATGAGATTATTTAATTATGTTTTTCAATTTGTACAACCGTCACTGTTCAGAAGAATTTTTAAACAGTATAAAATTATATAAAATTGAAGATGCGTCCGCAACTGTAAGCGGAGAATCATTTTTAAGGTCTGTTCCGAAATCCTCAAGCAGACCAAGCGCCTGTGCTATTGCGTAATATCCTGTAAGATCTGATGGAATTTCACCATACAATGTGGTATCGAACTTGAATATATCAGAGTATTTAGCGATATCAGAATATCCAAGGGCATCTATCATTACAATTACCGCGTCTTTACGTTTCAATATATCCTCGTCCTTGTATGAACTGATATTTTTAAGGCTGTCGGAAAATCCATATCCAAGCATATTTATCATATCCGTAAACTCACGCTTTGTCAGCAATTTTCCCGCATTAAAATCCTCTCTTATATCAATAATATCCATATTGTAAAGAGTTGCTATCTTATCAGACTGTGGGGTATTGCCTATCTTCGACTGGGCATTTTCATAATAATATACCGGAGCTTCATATTTTGCTTCTTCATTTCCCCATTCATTATATACCTTGCCGGTAATTGCGTCTATTCTCGCACCGTAATTATACTTGTAAACCGGAACAAGCTGCTTTTCATCTGCCGAAAGCTTATTATATGTAACTGTATATACATTGTTTTCAGACTTTATTACAGGAATATAAATTTTATTCATCGGGTATAACTTAAAATAATTTTCAATCGCCGTTGAATTTGACACTATTCCTTTTGATGATGGGAAAACAACATCGGGCGAATGATACGCTGATATGCTGTTAATTTTGCCGTTTTCACGATTTACGGAAATGGAAATATTGTTGCTGTCAAACGGTATGTTTTCATGATAGCGGGTAAATGAATAGTAAGCGGTTCCGGATTTATCATCAAAATAATCGTCTTCATTTATACGATACTCATTTGAATAAGTGAATAATTTTGATACCGCGTCCTTTGCTTTCTGAGATGATTCGATATCGGATAATAATACCGGCTTATCAGAATTTCCATTTTCAGCAACCGGAACAGGATAATCTCCTTTTCCATTATAAAAACTGTAATTTTTAATTTCTCCGGTTTCTGCGTTTAAGGTAACATCTGCGCTTAAATATTCACCGTCTGTTTCTTTTACAAACCTGCATGTGAGATAATATGTAATATTATCGGTATACTGTGACTTTTCCGCAAAAAGATAACTGCTTTCACATTCAAGCGTATTATCAAATTCAATATAATCCATTGAGCCAAGCTTATTCTTGACATCTTCCGGCTTTAACAGTTTTTCATTATTTTCAACAGCCTTTTTTTCTGCGCCTGAGAGTGAACCGTTTTCACTTGCTCCTGCTTGAGCAGCAGTTTCTTCCTCTACGGCACTGTCAAAACCATAATACTTATAACTGTCTCCTGTATATTCAAGCGTATACTTTTCGCCAGTTTCCGCATTTATCACGCTGGTGTAATCATCTACAAAATACGAAAGCTTAACTGTATATTTGTTATTTTCACTGTCATATACCGAATGGTATCTGAGGTTAAGCGGAATATTACTCTTAAATGATGATAATATCTGCGAACCATCAAGTGATTTTACAGACGCCTCGCTTAATACATTGTCGCTTATACTGCGCGCATTATATGAAGTCACACTTCCGCTGTTTGAAACGGTAATATTTACTCTCTCGTCCTTGATTTCAATTCCGTTTCTTACTCTCTTTATTTCTACGGAATAAGAACCGTCATATCTGTTATATGATACCGTAACGTGATTTTTTGACATATCCGGCGCAATTTCCGGAGCAACATTTGATACAAATTCAAATGCCGCTTTTACCGCAGTGTCTTTTGTAATGTTCGGGAATGAATATCTGTTCCAGTCTTCACTTGTGAGTACATTGTTTACACTATATGAAACAATCATTCCGCTGCTGTTTACTGACGCTGTTATCTGAGGAAGTTTATTTCCTGTATCCGACCAATACAAATTATAATACCTGCTGCCATCGCTGCCATCATACAAGTCGTAATCAAATTTATCATACTTTGAGGTTTCCGGATTTATCTGTTTTATTCTTAAAATTGCCGCTTCAAGCGTAGAAATATTTTCTTTTTCCGAAGATGGTGAAGGCTGTGTCTGACCAATTTCAGTGGATAATGATTCAGACGCGGCATATACAGATACCGAAGATGTCAGTATCATTGAAAGCGTAATCGCTATAAGAATACTTTTTTTCAACATATTTTATCAACCATGCCTTTCAATTAAATTGAATTCAGCTTTTTTAACAAAAATTATTATGTTAAATTAATTGACGCAAAAGTTTATTAAAAGTTTCATTAATATATAAAATTTTTAATCATCTTTTTCGATTCCGTATCTATGTGAAAAATAATCTCGGTCAACGGTTATTACCGCGTTATATTTTTCATCTACATTTTTTATACGTTCACTGATTAAACCACACAGCTCCGTATTTGAAAGCACCATATCGCTTGAAACGGAAATATCAAATAAAAGATTGGAATGTGTTATTCCAAGTACTACTCTGAAGTCATGAATCGAAAGAGGAGTTCCGTATTCAGACGCAATTTCTGACACAATTCCGGTTACAAGTGAATGAAGCTCATTTATCCGTTCATCTTTTGTATGCACCGGGTCAAGGTGAATAACAAGATGTATATTCATTTCCTTTGCGATATCCGCTTCTATATTATCAATTGTATCATGACTTTCCATTATGTCATCATCAGCGTCCATTTCAACGTGCACCGATGCAAAGCATCTGTCCGCACCGTAACTGTGGATAACAAGGTCATGTATTCCAAGCACGCCTTTGTAACTGCGTATTTTTGAAATAATTTTTTTTACCAGCTCGATATCAGGAGCAACTCCTAGCAAAGTATTTGAAGTTTCCTTTATCAGCTTTATTCCCATTATTAAAATATATACCGCTATAATTATACCTAAAATTCCGTCCGTCATAGGTCCGGTTACAGGTGTAAGCAACATTCCCGCAACAACTGCCGATGTAGCGATAACGTCGCTTATGCTGTCAATCGCAGACGCTTTAAGCGTAGCTGAATTTATATGACGGCCGAGTTTCGTATAAAAGAGCGCAATTGCAATCTTTACAAGTATCGTTGAGGCGATAACTATAACCGACACAAGCGAGTATGATTCCACACCCTCGCCTTCATACAATTTTCCGATTGAGTTTGTGAGCATTTGAAAACCAAGTACTGTAACTATTACTGAAATAAACAGTCCGCATAAATACTCCATGCGCGCGTGACCGTATGGGTGTTCTTTATCCGCCGGCTTATCTGATATCGAATACCCTACCAATGTTAAAATCGAAGAACCTGCGTCAGATAAGTTGTTGATTGAATCCGCAATAACGGAAACACTCGACGTTATCAAACCAAATGTTATTTTTATTATAAACAATAATATATTTGCACCTATTCCAACCGCTCCTGCAAGTTTTCCGCACGCATTTCTGACATGGGCTTTTTCCGGTTTGTCATAATCTTTTATAAATTTTTCAAGCAATGATATCCCTCTCTTAAAATAAATTTTTCTATCAAGTCTAATCTTTTACCGCAATAAAGTCGGCAGCATATGGCAGTGTCATAATCCAATCACAAAGAGTATGCCATTCCGCAAGCTTATGATTTCGTCTTGCATAATATATGTTTATTAAATTTTCGTAATTCATAGTACATGTGCGCATCTGATTATAGCTTGACGGCAAAAGCTGAATCATATCATGCCAATATGACACATCTTTAGTTTCCATAAACTTAATGCGAGATTTTTCAAGAAACTCAATCACTGCGTCAAGCTGTTTAAGTGCCTCTTCACTCATTCTGTCACAGCTGAAATCATCTCTCGAAAACGGAAACGCATGAATTTTATGCATTGTACTTGTAGAATTAGCCACTGTGCCCACTTTATATGTATCGTATTCTTTCCACCAGTAAAGCGGTGCGGTTATGTCAACCGACACAAAAATCTGACGCAGGAATTTACGGTGGTCGCTTCCTGAAACCGCAAGCTTATGCCCAAGTATAATATCAGCCTCTCCCAGTACAAAATCGCCGTTTTCATCAGTATAGCTGTCGCTTTTCGCCCATGAATTCATCGGGTTTCTTGCGCCTCTCATCGCATTTTCCAGATTCATAACGCTTGTATTGGTGATTTTTATCATAACAAATATCTCCTTATCCTCTTATTTTCACAAAAAATAAAGACACTTAAATTTATTATACCACAAATCTCTTAAAATGGCAAACAAAAAATATATACCTTATGATACCTAAAAATAAAATTTGCCCAAACATTATTTTTATTGAATAAATCGTCCGTTTACGGTAAAAAATATCTTCAGCATAACAAACAGCGTATATTATAAAATCTGCGCTGAAACAGAAAGGAATAGATAATTTTATGGATTACAATACCAGCCGTAAACGTACAAACCGCATATTATATCTTACGGTGATTCTTATGCTTTGCGTGCTTGCAGTCATTGCCGCACTCGCAAACGCCTCAAAACGTACCGATGACAATGACCAACCACCTGTAAGCGATACGACCACGGCAGAAACCACAAAAAAAGATAATGCTATCGCTACAACAAAACCGGAAGAATCAACCTCAATTTCCGAAACAACAGACGAAACTGTAAAATTTCAGCCTACTGACGGAGATGTATCTGCCGAAGTTGAAGTAATTGAAGAAAGCGAAACCGACGCGACTGACGCAAATTCCGCGCCTGACCTTGAACTTCCGTCATTTATCGCTCCTGTAATCGGCAGTATTTCCGCAGAATACAGTGACGCTGTACTTGTTTATTCACAAACAATGAATGATTACCGTACTCATACCGGTGTTGATATTGAAGCCGAGCTTGGTTCTACAGTCAATGCAGTTGCTGACGGAGTCATTTCTGAAATTTGGGAAGATGTTAAATATGGAACAAGCGTATCAGTAACTCACGGCGGCGGTGCGGTCAGCACATACAAAAATTTAAATCCTGAATCAGTCGCTGAACTTGAACCCGGCATGAGTATCTTATGTGGAGATATAATAGGTGCTGTCGGCGAGTCTGCTATGACTGAAATCGCATGTGAACCGCATCTTCATTTTGAACTCTCAATTGATAATGTTTCAGTAAATCCGTGTGATTATATTTCTTTTCAGACTGAACCGAAATATGAAGGATAATTTTTAAACAAAATAAATTTAATAATATCAGGAACGGCTTACATTAAAAAGCTGTTCCATTTTTTGTTTTTATTTAATCTATTTCGATAAAAATCTCCGAATGAATGATATACTCCATAAAATCTTTAAGCTGTGGGCTATGACGCCGTTCTTTCCATTATTTTTGGGGTTACATTTTTTCATCAAAATGATTATAATGTAATATGTATATTTATTTAAACAGTTGGGGGGAACTGCACCGTATGGAGCTAATTATGATAAACGATAATAAATTAAAAGTAACTTTAAGTATTGAAGATATGAAAGCGCTTGATATAGATTGTGAAACTTTAGATTATGATAATACCGAAACCCGCAGAGCTTTTTGGAGTATTTTAGACGAGGCAAAGCACAGAACAGGTTTTGATGCCGCGGCAGATAAAGTTTTTGTTCAGGTATATCCATCTCAGGACGGCGGCTGCGAGATGTATGTTACAAAACTCAGTTCATACAGCGGCGATGATAAACGCACCATTACAATTAAAAATCGAAACAAATCAAGAGTAAAACGCGATAAATCTCAATGTCAGCCAAAGGTTTTCCGTTTCGACGGCATTCAGTCACTTATAGGACTATGCAGCCGACTTTATACTTCTAAAACCATATACATAAGTTCAGTTTACGCTTCCGCTGATACAAATTCATATTTTCTTGAAATCTCACTTCCCGATGATGTTCAGGCAAATTCGGAGCTTGACGCATATATTGGGGAATATGGCGGAAAAAAATGCGGAAATTCCATAAATTTATATTTAAATGAATACTGTTCGTGTCTGCGCAAAAATGATGCTGTTGAAACTTTAGGTGTTCTTAATTGATTTTTATTTGAGGCGATAATCGATTTTTATAATTTGATTTTCGTCTCTTTTTTATTTTAATTTATTTGTAAAAATATATAGTACTACATATTTTTTTGTGATATAATCTATGAAGATATTATTTTAATTGATAAAGGATGGTAAATATATGAATTGGGACGAGCTTATTCGGGAATGTGAAGGCTGTACAAAGTGTGACCTTCATAAAACCCGCACCAACTGCGTCTTTGGTATCGGAAACCGTCAGACAAATATAATGTTTGTCGGAGAGGCTCCGGGAGAAAATGAGGATTTGACTGGTATACCATTTGTGGGAGCCGCAGGAAAGCTATTTGATAAATTTTTATGTGCAGTAGATATTCCGCGCGATGAAATTTATATCGCGAATATATTAAAATGCCGCCCTCCAAAAAACCGTGACCCTCTTCCCTCTGAGCAGGATATGTGTATCGATTATCTGCGAAATCAAGTACGCCTTATACAACCTAAGATGATTGTATGTCTCGGAAGAATCGCAGCTATGCGCCTTATAAAGCCGGATTTTAAAATCACGGCGGAGCACGGCAAAATCTTTCAGCGAGGTCAATTTGAAATCTGTGCAGTTTATCACCCCTCGGCTTTACTCCGCGATCCAAGAAAACGCGAGGATATGCTTATAGATATGAAAATGATTAAAGCAAAATTTGATGAATATAAATCTGAATCGAGAGATTTTAAATCAGGTGAAATAAATGAATAATATAATTCCCTTGATAAACACTGTAATCACGCTTTTTATAATTATGGCAGTGGGATTTATTGCACGCAAAGCCGGAATTATTACTGAC
>CALWTV010000121.1 GCA_944384555.1 uncultured Clostridia bacterium
AACCTGCGATTACAATTTTTCTTTTTTTTTTTGTGCCTGAATAAGCGCCGGTGTACGCTACTTTAATTTAGCCGTTTTCTTCTATAATAGCCTTACCTTCTGAGCTCATTATATAATTAATAAAATCAGATGCGGCTTCGCTTAAATCGCCTTTTGTAGCGATATTGAACGGACGAGCGATTTTATAAGCTCCAGAATTTATATTTTCTACTGTTGCTTCTGTTCCATCAATTTTAAGCGCTTTTACGCTGTCATCAAGCGAACCGAGTGAGATATATCCAATTGCGTATTCATAACCGGCTACTGTTGTCATCATTACCGCTGTATTGTTTGTTATTTCTGCTTCTGTTGTGGTATAGTCTACTTTTTCGCCCTGGTCATTTTTCTGTTCGATTCCAAAAAGCTCAATAAACGCGCCTCTTGTTCCCGAACCTTCTTCTCTTGATACTACTGTTATTTCGCTTGCGCTGTCAAATCCTTCTGATTTGTTTCCGCATGATACTGCTGTAAATACAAGGCATGCAAGCATTAAAAAGCATACAATCTTTTTCATTTTTCTTTCTCCATTCATTTTGTTTACGTGTAATATGATACTCGTTTAATGTAAAAAATATAATCTTTACATTGTAAAATGCGCGTAAAAAAATAAAACAGCCAATAAAAAAACTTTACATTGACTGTTTTTATTAGATTTTATGCGGATATTTCAGCTGTTTCTGTTTTTAAGCGCTTCTTTTATCTTTTCAAACGACTCATCGCTTATATCATGTTCAATGCGGCAGGCATCTTCGGCAGCTGTATTCTCGCTTACACCAATGCTTACTAAAAATTCAGTCAGAATACGGTGGCGGCTGTATATACTCTCGGCGATATCTCTGCCTTTATCCGTAAATGTGATTATTCCGGCATCATTTACCTCTATGCAGCCATCGTTTTTCAAAATTGAAACCGCACGGCTTATACTCGGTTTTGAATAACCGAGCTCATTAGCAATATCTACTGAACGCACCGAACCTTTTCTCAGTTGGAGAATCAATATCGTTTCAAGATAATTTTCTCCCGATTCTTTTATATGCATTTCTTCGATTCTCCTTTATCTGAAATTTTATATATTATATCATACAATCAAATTTTTTTCAAGTACAATACGGTACACGCCGTACCCGATTATTTTAAAAATTCCAGCATAACTTTTCCGTAAAGTCCGCCGCCAAGCGTATTTATTTCAAAATCTTTGGCACGTTCATGATAAGAGCCGAGTTCTTTTTTCTCCCAAGTCTTTTCCGCTTCGGAATATATGAATTGATTTGCTTCTGTATTTGCCACAATAATTTCAATAAAATTCGTGCCGTTTAAATTTACACAGTCAATCGGGGATTCAATCGTATACGGTGAGAATATACAAGAACCTATATATTTTCCGTTAACTTTTACTTCCGCGGAATATTCCAATTTTTCTATGACTAATTTTATTTTTGACGCATATTGAGCTGCTTGTGGAACTGTAAATTCAGCACGGTATGTTACTTCGCCGGAAAAGCTCTTTGAAAAAATTTCGCTCCAAGCTCCGGTTTTAATCGGCATAAATTCATTATTTTTGTTATATGCTCTCATTCCACACGGCAAAACCAAAAACTCACGGGTAACGCTTCCCTCAAATTTATCGAGAATAAGCTTTTCAATTACGCTTTCATGATTGCTCTTATTTTCAAATTCTTTATTGCTTATTAAAAGTATCTTTGATTCACCACAGTAAAATCCTACATTGATTTTGATGTTATTTCCCTCTGTCAAAAAATCATACTTATTAATTTCTCCTGTCATAGTATCAAGCAGATAAACATTATTTCCGGATTTATATAAGTTTTCCACAGATATTTCAGCGTTTATATAATTTATTCCCTCATTGTAAGCAAACAAAATTATATCACCGTCTGAACTCATGCGGACTTTAGTCTTTATAAAACCGCTGTCGATTTTTATATTAAAATGAGAAATTTCATCAAGCTGCGCATATTTTTTATAAACTTCTTCCGGAGTAAATTCCGTATCAGGTATAATTATTTTTTTATAATATGCACCGCCGAATTTCAAGCCGCCGTCAATTATCTCACCCTCTGATACCGCTTTATAATCGATTATATCAAAATCAATATTGTTTTCTTCAAGATACTCGCCCAGTTTTATAAAATTATCGCCTGCCTTTTGAGCTGTTACGCCGCCCGCCCATAAATCATGCACAGGATAATATAACGCTGTATCAACAATTGGTCTGCCGATACTCATTGCATACGAAAGTCTTGAAACATATTCATTTAATGCACGCAGATTTTTATATCCCGGCATTTCCGCTGAAAAAGACGGGCGCTCCGTAAATGCCAGAAAATCATCACGCCCATACGAAATAATCATAAAATTAGTTAAATTTATTCCGCGTGCGTATTGATAATTTATCACATACCGCATTTCATCGGCTGTAATTCCGCTGCCGTATACCGCAAACGATTCCGACATTGCTGAATTTACGCCTGTCTGATTTGCCGCAGATGACGCAAATCTCGGGAAAAATGCCATTCCTTCCATCACAGGCTTTCGTCCGTCCGGCTTTTTTATTTGGTCTACTATTACATCTATCCCGGGCATATCAAACGAGCGCAGCATATCAAGTGAATTTCCATATCCTCTGTATATGCCGCCCATTACTATATTATCGAGGTCAAGATGACCAGTAAAGCCAATTTTATTTTTATGGCTCCA
>CALWTV010000122.1 GCA_944384555.1 uncultured Clostridia bacterium
AAAATAAAGGAATTTTACCTTAAACAAAAAAAAGATGATGACGTTATTATTTCTGCATCTCCTGAATTCTTGCTTCAACCTATATGCAAGCGTCTTGGAATAAAATATTTGTATGCGTCACGTGTAAACAAAAATAATGGTATTTATACCGGCTTAAATTGTCATGGAAAAGAAAAAGTTGTTAGGTACAGAGAAGTTTTTGGTAATTGTAAAATAGATGAGTTTTACTCCGATTCCTACTCCGATTCACCGCTTGCCGATATAGCAGACAAAGCTTTTATGGTAAAAGGCACCAAAGTCGAAAATTGGATAAAAAAATAAATATTATTTTTTAAAATCTATTGCATTATGCCAATGTATTGTGGTAGAATGTGCATATCACAATATATAATTTTTTATATCTTAAATTGTGGTGTTATCAATTTGCATTCAAATATCATTATTTAATGAAAAGAGGATATTTAATATGAGTTATAATTTTGTAGTAGTCGGTTACGGCGGAATGGGACATTATCACGGTGATACCGCAAAAGCTATTGACGGACTTAATTTTACCGGTATCTATGATATCCGTGAAGAACCCAAGGAAGACGCAAGAAACAAGGGACTTCATGTATATGAAACTCTTGACGAGCTTCTCAATGACAAAACCGTTGACCTCGTAACAATCGCAACACCTAACAACTATCATCATGACCTTGCAGTAGCTTGCCTTAAATCAGGCAAAAATGTAATTAGTGAAAAGCCTGTTATGATGAATTCTGCTGAACTTGAGGACGTTATGCGAGTTTCAGAAGAAACCGGAAAATTATTTACCATACACCATAACAGACGTTGGGATGGCGATTATCTGTTAGTTAAGAAAGTTGTTGAAGAAGGAAAAATCGGCCAACCTTATTACATAGAGAGCAGAATCGGCGGTTCAGGCAGAGGAATGTACGGCTGGAGAGGATTTTCTGTAAATGGCGGCGGTATGCTGCTTGACTGGGGCGTACATCTCCTTGACCAGTTACTTGATTTGTTTGATTCTCCTATTGTAAGCGTAGATGCTCACTTAGTTAATCTTTATTCACCTGAAGTTGATGACAGCGCAAAGGTATTTTTAAGATATGAAAATGGTACTACTGCAGTTTGTGAAGTCGCAAATAACTTGTTTATTAGACTGCCGAGATTCCATCTGTCATGCAAACATGGTTCTCTTGTAATAGATGATAAGGGCGAAAATAAACTTATTCAGACAGATTATGATGATAAAGTAAACACTATCAATCATCTTGTATATACCGCAGAAGGTCCGAAAGTTATTCCTTCCGATTTTCCTGCAAGTGAACCTCGTGAAATTCCGTTGCCTGAAGTTTCCGGCGGCTGGGGTGACTTCTATAAAAATATTGTGGGAGTACTTGACGGAACTGCTGAACTCAGAGTTAAACCGGCTCAGGCTCTCCGTGTACTTAAAGTTATCGAAGCAGCTAAGCAGGCAAGCGAGCAGGGTTACGGCGTAAAATGCTACATCTGATAGCTGATTAATAATTTTAAATATAATAGCAATGCGGCGCGGCAGTTTTCTATGCCGCGCCAACTTTTATTAAAATGTCCGATATTTATATTGATTAAAAGCATATTTTGTGATATATTTATCTCGTTGAATGTACGTTGAATAAATAAAATATCGCATATTAAAATGTAATCGTCCAAATTAAAAAAATGAAAGGACAGCTGAGATATGAATAAAAATGTTATCTATTTGAATACGCCTGCTTCTGAATGGGAAACCGCAACTCCTATCGGTGGTGGCTCAATAGGCGCGATGATTTACGGCGGAGTAAGCGAGGAGCGCATACAATTCAATGAAGAAACTATCTGGTCAGGATATGAACGAGATACCACGATTCTGGATTTCAGAGATAAAATAGACGCAGTACGTGCGCTTTTGATTGAGGGCAAAGCGGCTGAAGCCGATAAACTTGCAAAAGAAACCATGAACGATTGCTTTTCACGAGTATATTCATATGAAACCGCGGGAGAAATTTTAATCAAGGTTCATGAATGTGACTGCGCGGATAATTATCGCAGAGAACTTTATTTAAAAGAGGGAATCGCTAAAATTACATACATCAAGAATAATATATCGTATTGCCGTGAAGCGTTTGCCTCATATCCTGCACGATTGATTGTGTACAAACTTTCATCTGAGGCAAAAACTGATTATTCTTTCAAATATGAGCGTGAAAATATTTTATCGCTTTCATATGCGGATAATTCGATAACCGCCATATCAAAAACCGCTGTCGGAGAGCATAAATTTATTTTAAAAGCGATTTTTGATACAGATGGTGAAATAAACTGCGGTGAAAATTCCATTGAGGTAAAAAATTCAACTTATTGTATAATGTACGTTGCTATGGCAACTGAATTCCGTTTTGGAGATAATTTTATAACCGAATGTGAAAAAATTCTTGAATCCGTTTCACGTGGATATTGTTCACTGAAAGATGAACATACCGCCGATTTCTCCGAAATTATGAACCGCTCGTCAATTGATTTCGGTTCTGACGATGAAATTGACTCAATGCCTATGAGTGAGCGTCTTAATCGACTTCGTGAAGATGAAAATGCTGTTGATAAATCATTGATACCGCTGTATTATGAATTCGGAAAATACCTGCTAGTTGGTTCAAGCCGTGATAACACTCTTCCGGCAAATTTACAGGGTGTTTGGAGCGGATATATGGAAGCTCCGTGGAATGCGGATTATCATACAAATATAAATCTTCAGATGAACTATTGGCATACTGAAGTCGCAAATATATCTGAATGTGCTCACCCGCTGTTTGATTATATGAACGATTATCTTTTGGAATCCGGAAGAAAAACCGCACGTGTAAATTACAAAGCGGAAGGTACAGTAGTACATCATCTCAGCGATATATACGGCTTTACAACTCCGGCAGACGGTTTATGGGGACTTTGGCAGCTCGGCGGTGCATGGCTCTGTTTCCATATGTGGGAACATTACCAATATACGCTTGATAAAGATTTTCTGAAAAATGAAGCATACGAATATATAAAATCATGCGTACAGTTTTTCCTCAGCTATATGTATTACGATGAAAAGAGCGGATATTTGCTCTCTGGCCCATCTACATCTCCGGAAAATATGTATTTTACAGATGAAACTCATAAAGAAACAGCAAATCTATGTATGTCTCCGACTATGGACGTTGAGATAATCGGCGGACTTTTCAGAATATATGTACAAATCGAAAAAATACTCGGCATTGACAGCAAAACTGCGGAAAAAACAAGTGATGCAATTTCAAAAATGCCGCCGCTCAAAATCGGAAAACACGGTCAGCTTCAGGAGTGGCTTGAAGATTATGATGAACCTGAAGAAGGACACAGACATATATCACATGCTTTTGCTCTTTATCCCGATAATGCTATCACAAAAGCAGTTCCGGAATTATTCGAGGGAATCAGAATTACTTTAAAGCGCAGACTTGCTCACGGCGGTGGTCATACCGGCTGGAGCCGCGCATGGCTTATAAGTTTGTTTGCCCGCCTTGGAAATGGTGAAGATGTATATAATAATATACGTATGCTGTTTACAAAATCAACAAAAGAGAATTTATTTGACATACACCCACCGTTCCAGATTGACGGAAACTTCGGAGGAGCCGCGGGAATTGCTGAAATGCTCATGCAGAGCCACGAGGGATTTATTTCATTGCTTCCTGCGCTCGACAAAACGCTTGACAGCGGAGAATTCAACGGATTATGCGCAAGAGGCGGCGTTGAAGTCAGTGCAAAATGGGCAAACGGCATGGTAACAGAAATATCCCTTACAAGACGTTATGGAGAGAGTGGAGAAGTAAAAATAAAGCTTCCCGAGTCACAGGGCGGAAAATTCCTCACTGCTGATGTAAAACTCGGAGAAACCGTAAATTTAAAAGCTGTATAATTTTGTTAAAATCAAAATAAGAATAAGGTGCTATAACTGTATTATGTTATAACACCTTATTTTAATTATAAGCTGAAAATTTTATCTTTACTCAAATTCAAAGTCTTGCATATTCCATTATATTTAATACCAATTTCGCAGTCTTTTATTGATTTTATTTTTGCGCCTATAATTTTTGAATCTTTCCAAGCCATTTCAATTTCAAATCCGCCCCTTGCAACAAAACCTTTTATGTGTCCGTTTTTCCATTCACTCGGAAGAGCAGGGAGAAGTTCGATATATCCATTATGACTTTGTACAAGTGCTTCCGCGATACCTGCAACAGCACCAAAGTTTCCGTCAATCTGGAACGGTGGGTGATTGTCAAGCAAATTCGGAAGTGTCGAATTTTTAAGAAGTTTTATGATACATTCAAATAATTTTTCGCCGTCACGAAGTCTTGCCCACATGTTTATTATCCAAGCCATGCTCCAACCAGTGTGACCGCCACCGGCTGATAAGCGTGTTTCAAGCGATTTACGCGCCGCTGCGAGCATTGTTTCATCGTCTCCAACGATGTCAGACGGATAGAGTGCGAATAAATGCGAGATATGACGATGACCTCGTTCTCTTTCGCCGTATTCCTCAATCCATTCCATAATTCTTCCGTCAGAGCCTATTTTAACTGCGGGCGGCATTTTTGATTCTGCTTTTTCAATCTCATCAATAAAATCACTGTTTATATTTAAATCTGAGGCAATTTTTTTACAGCCTTTGAACAGTGAAACCGCAATTTGAGTATCCATAGCCGGAGAATATGTAAGCATTCCGTATCTGCCGTCTGGCATAATGTACATATTTTCAGGTGAAATTGAGGGAACGGTTACGAGCTGACCGTTATGCTCAACCATAAAATCAAGCAGAAAACGGCATGCCTCTTTTATAGTGGGATATGATTTTTTTGCAAATTCCAAATCGCAAGTAAAATTGTAGTGCTCGACAAGGTGCAGACACAGCCAAGCTGCGCCCATTACCCA
>CALWTV010000123.1 GCA_944384555.1 uncultured Clostridia bacterium
TTCTTGTCGCCGGTGAAGCTCCGGCTATAAATTCCCTTCTAGAAGGTGAACTTATCCTGAATAAAGATATCGATACAACAAAATTGATAAATATCGCCATTGAAACAAAAAATAGGCTATTTATACCTATAGAAACGATGCCCAAAAATCGAATATTAAACATTCTAATTCAATTGAACGATTTGATTGATGACGCGAAAGATTTAATAAATGACAAATTAAGATTCAGATTGGTTTTTTCTGATGTTATAGTAGGAATTTATAACAATATATATGATTTCTATGGTATCTGGAGAGGATCGCCTAAAGATACACTTCAAATTTTTGAAAAAAGTTTGCCGGATATGTATTCATTATTTCAAACTTTGGTCGATGATAATATAAATCCAATGATTCAAATATCAAATGCAAAAAAAATCGTGGATGCCATGGCAATTAAATATGGCGGGATTCCCGATTCACATATAATTACTGAATTGAAAGAAAATAATTCTTAAGGATATGATGTTATTTATGAAATATATTCAAAACACTAAAATAAACCAGCGACAGTTGGATAATGATGAGGTAATGTTGATATTACATAGATATATAACTGATTCAGTTATATCATTCACCGGCTCTGATTCACAGCTAATCAGACCTTCTTCTGCAAGCTGATTTATCAAATTTATGTCAGGTTCATCTGTCTCAAGTTCTCCATTTTTTGTCACAGTATATCCTCCAATCTGATAGGCAAAAGTCGGTGCGTACAGATATTTTGCCTCGCTTTTTGTTAGCTCCTCGATTCGTTTTACTAAAATTCTTCTGTCGTCAGCTTTTATTTTGAATTGTATCATTGAATAAATCCCCCTTTGTTTTTGTACTCACATTTTACCGTTAGTTTTGGGATTTATCCAGTCTTATCTGAAATGTTTATTGTAGAAATATACGCTGATTTAGTTCCTAAAATTTAGTATAATACACAATCCAACTAACAGGCACTCTCATTTAAGTGCAAATAATAGGTGTTTTTACTTGATAAAAAGTGAATATTATGTTATAATAAATTTGCAGTAAGGTACATCAATATGTAGGTATACGTATATGAAACGAAATGCGTTGGAACAGCTTTTGAAATGGAAAGATAATATCAAGCGTAAACCGCTGATCGTATGGGGCGCAAGGCAGACCGGCAAGACTTATCTTATCAAAGACATCTTTGCTGAACAGTATTATCCGAACAACTATATTTATATTGACTGTAAAATAGAAGATGGTGTCCGCCAGTTCTGTTCGGAAACAGCAAATGCTGCTAAAATAATTGAATATATATCTCTTGCAAAAGGCAGAAAAATCACCGAAGATACCTTGCTGATTTTCGATGAGGTACAGGAATGCCCCAATATCGTATCGGCTATGAAATACTTCTGTCAGGATTTCAGGCAAATCCCTGTTATTGCTACAGGTTCAATGCTTCGTGTTAAAATTCAACGTGAATCAAGAAAAAGAGGCGCTCAAACCGCAGAGAAATTCTTATTCCCAGTAGGAAAAATTAATCAGATTACAATCTATCCGATGACATTTGATGAGTTTCTGCAAAACAGCAACCCTGTTCTTTATGAAATGCTGAAAAAAGCATACGCAGAAAGCAAGCCTATCGATATGAATATCCATGAGCTTGCTATGGAACAAGTATACAGATATCTGCTTGTTGGTGGAATGCCGGAAGCTGTGGAAACATATATTGACAGTGGTGATTTAATCGAGTCTCGTGAAATACTAAAGGTTCTTTATGACAACTATCTCGCAGATATGGAGCTTTATCAGGTAAGTCAGGAAGCACTGCTTAGATCACGCACTATTTTTTCAAATATTTATCGTGAATTGAATCGAGAAACCAAGAATTTTTCCCCGGGTCTATTAGAAGAAAAATCCAAAACCAGAGATTATGCAACTGCCATTGAATGGTTAACACTTGCTCATATTATCAATCAGTCTTTCCAACTCAAAGAAAGTGTTTCCATGCCGCTTATGCAGAATGAAGACAGCATGTTTAGACTTTTTCTCGGCGATATCGGTATGTTTTCCTATCAGAGCGGAATCAATTCCGCCTCATTCATATCAAGTGAGCGTGAAAATACACTTTCCGGTATATTTTTTGAAAATTTCGTTGCCAATGAACTTGTTGCATCAGGTCAAAAACTCTTTTACTGGAAAGGAAAGTCTTCATCTGAGCTTGAATTCATTGTGGAATCGAACAACCGACTTTATCCCATTGATGTAAAAAAAGGAAGAGGAACACTCAATTCTCTTGAAAAATTTTCTAATCACAATAGTTTTGAATATGCTGTGAAGATATCAAAAAATAATTATGGGTACAACACTGAGCAAAAACTTCTCACGATACCATTTTATTTTGTTTCATTCATTGCCTCAGATTTAGCAAATGGGTGTATGAAAGAAAAAGAGCAGCTGTAAAAGAGCACTAAATTCGGCTTCAAAGAGAAAATTTTTTGAAGCCATTTTTTGCTTTATCGTCTACATAATAAACAATAATAACGATTATCTTTAAGAAAGTACCCTTTATACATCCTGAATACACTCCTCAAGTGTAAGACGCTGACCATCTCGGATAACAAATACATCACTCGTCTTTCCATCCTTGCTCTGCACATACCTCATAACCGCCGCATCTACAAAATTGGGCTCAATTTCAACACCATAACAAACACGCTCTAACTGCTCACAGGCTATTAACATACTCGCCGAACTCAGAAAACCGTCAAGCATCAAACCGTTGCTAAAGGTCCACAAAATATGGTGCGTCCGTGCATACGAGATTGACTTTCTTATCTCCGAGCAGTTTTTCATCTATTTCCGGCAATTTAGAATGTAGATACACAAAGAAAATATTAGTTATACTTAATATAACGTTTTGAAATTCGTTCTTGTGAAAATAATGAAAATATAATATACTATATTCAACAAAAGCGCTTTTGAATTTATTGAATTGGAGTTAATTTTATGTCTATAGGTGAAAATATCAAAAAATTGAGACGTGAACGTGAAATTACTCAAGAACAACTTGCAGAATTTCTTCACATAACACCATCGGCTATTTCACAGTGGGAAACAGACCGTGTTTTACCTGACATTTCATACTTACCAATGTTAGCGAATATTTTTCGCGTGAGTGCAGATGTTATTCTCGGTATTGATATTGATTCTAAAGATTCAAAAATCGAAGAGATTTATCAAGAAGTCCGTAAATTGAGTTGTACTGGACATCGAGATGAAGCCAATGATTTATGCAGAAAAGGACTTGAGTCTTTTCCCGATGCTTATATTTTGATGGAAGAACTTGCGTTTAATTTAAGTTACTCAAGTGAGCGTACAGAACAGGAAGAAAGTATTTCTCTTTTTGAGAGAATCCGCGTAGGAACAAATGAAGAAGGTGCTCGAAACTTTGCTGTCGGAAATTTATGCAGTCTTTATATGGCGGTTGGAAAAAAAGATGAGGCAATAAAGCTTGCGGAATCAATTCCGAATCTGGTGTATACAAGAGAAAGATGTTTGCGTATGACATTGCGCGGCGAAGAATGGGCACACGCAATGAAAAATCAATGTACGGTAGATTTCGATACATTTATTTGGGGGTTGAGGAATCTTCTTAATGCTTTTCCCAAAAATCACCCCATATTTAATGAAAAAGAAATGCTGAAATTATGGGAGAAAATCATTTATTTTGTTGAAGTATTTTACGAAAACGGTGACTATGCTTTTGACAGACAGCTTT
>CALWTV010000124.1 GCA_944384555.1 uncultured Clostridia bacterium
TGATATAATCTCCCTCTCTATAGGTTTCTTTTTAGGCGGAACAATAGGACTGATAACCCTTGTCAATGCTTTTATAATAGGACCGATTGCGCAGTTTTTCGCGCCTATATCAAAGAAGATGATTGACGGTACTATAAATAAATTCACAAAAAAAGAGATTAATATGTAAAAATAATTAATTATAATATTGGTAACTTGTTTAATATTCGGAGCGTTTTATTATGAGAGCATTTAGAATTTTAAAAAAAATATTATCTGTATCAATAATATTGGGCACAATTTTAACGTTGTCAGTATCCGCAGGCGCACGTGAATTAAAAAAAATTACGTCAGTTTCAGATACTTTTACAATAACTGATGAGGGAAAATCTCCTGAGCTTCAGAAATACGTCAGAGTAAATTTCGATGACGGAAGCAGTAAATTCATGAGAGTAAACTGGGACGAAATTTCAGAGGAACAATACAAAACGCCAGGAGTTTTTAAAGTGCACGGAACGCTCAAAGGTATGCCTGAACCTGAATACGGTACAGACTGTACAGTATTTGTTTTATCTGAAACAAAAGAGAATGCGGAAACAGAAGGGAGCGGATTGTCTGATGCCGCTGCCAAAAAACGCGAGGAATCATTCAGCATAATACGTGACGATGTGTTCAGGTACGCTAATACTGTTACTGCAAATAACACATTATATGACCCAAATCATGAGATTATCAATCAAATATACAATCTTATAGCGTCATATGGGATAAACTGCGGATTTTATATGATAGACTTAGACAGTTATGCGACAATCGGATACAATGCTGAAAGTGACTTTGATACTGCAAGTACAATAAAGGCGCCGTACTGTTTGTATCTTATGAAAGAAATTAATAAGGGAAACAAAAGTCTTTCAGATATTCTTACATATCAAGAGCGTTTTTGGGAAATAAGCAGCGGAGTTATAAAGTTCAGTACCCCCGGAACTCAGTTTACAGTAGAAGAAGTTATGAATTATACGATAAATATATCCGACAATACAGGGTATTATATGCTTAAGGATTACGGCGGATATGAAGGTTACAACCAAATGCTGACTGAACTTGGTTGTAAAACATGGCTGAGCGGTGGCATAAACTGGGGAAAGTTCACTCCGCATGACCTTGGAGTTATTTGGAATGAGATTTATAATTTTAGTATGGAGTGCGAAGAAGGGCAGTATTTAATGAATCTGCTTATAAACGCAAAATACGGATTTATAAAAGACGGGCTTAAAAAATATGATAAAGTGGCACATAAATCGGGATTTAATGACCACGGATATCATGACGCTGCGATTATATTTGATGAAAACGGCGAAGCAAAATACATAATGGTAATAATGACGCAAACGATAACGCAGGCGACAAATAAGGTCTTTCTTGCGAAACTTGCGGTTAAGCTTGATGAGCTTATGGCAGATTTTTATGCATATCAGGAATCTTTAAATAATAAGTAATTTGTTAAAATCAATATAAACCGGCAAATTAAAAAAATTTATTTACAGAGGAGATTAACATGAAAAAAGCGGTATTTTTTAATGAGGGAACAGCAAGAATAGACTATGTGTATTATGACGGAGCAAAGGAAGCGTTAAAAAAACGGCTTGATTTTATCGATGATGTGGTAAATATCTCTAATATGGAAAATTACAGAGAAAAACTTGCGGAAGTCGAATATATTTTTTCAACATGGGGAATGCAGCATTTGACTTCAGAGCAGGTAAAAACATATTTTCCATCGGCAAAAGCGATTTTTTACGCAGCAGGTTCAGTACAGCATTTCGCGCGTGAATTTCTTGAAAACGGTATAGCGGTATTCAGCGCATGGGGAGCAAATGGTGTTACAGTTGCGGAATTTACGCTGGCACAGATTATTCTTGCAAATAAGGGATATTTTCAGCGCGTACATAATTCCAAAAACGATACTTGGGTAAACCGAGGCAGAGGCGGAGCTTATGAGGGCAGTTTTGATACCAAAGTCGGCATAATCGGAGCGGGCATGATAGGAAAAATGGTAATTGAACTTGTGCAAAGACACCGCATGATTCCGATAGTTTATGATAAATTCATGAGCGCGGAAGAAATCGCAAATTTGGGCGGTATCAAAGCGGAGCTTACGGAGGTATTTGAGCAGTGCGGAGTTATTTCAAATCACCTTGCGAATTTACCGGCTACGGTAGGAATGCTTGATAAAAATTGTTTTGACCGTATGCGGCCAAATGCGACATTTATAAATACAGGACGCGGTGCTCAGGTAGTGGAGGCGGATTTGATAGCCGCACTTAAAGCGGAACCGGCAAGAACCGCACTGCTTGATGTTACATATCCGGAGCCGCCGGAAAAGGACAGCGAACTTTACAAGCTCGACAATGTATTTTTATCGCCGCATATTGCGGGAACGCTTGGAAAAGAGCCGCGGCTTATGGCGGATTACATGATAGAGGAATTTGATAAATTTGATGCGGGAGAGCCGACACGATACAGCGTAACTTTAAAAATGCTCGAAACAATGGCGTGAATTTCATTAATAAAGCAGTGTTTTAAAAGTCAAAAATATAAGACCTTCTATGGAAAATGTCCAAAGAGGGTCTTTATTTTATATTATTTATCAAATTTCATACCGTGACAGCTGCTGCAATTTTTACAGTCACCGCAGCAACCGCCACCGGATTTTTTTCTTTTAATAATTACAAACGCACAGTATGCAATAATCGCTGCTACAATTAATATTGTAACAATCATATAAAAAGTCCTCCTATTGTGTAAATCAGAGTGGATACCAGCCATGCAAGACCAAGTTGGAATAATACCGCAAAAACAGTCCACTTGAGCGATTTTGTCTCACTTCTGATAGTTGCAATTGAAGCCGCACACGGAACATACAAAAGACAGAATACCATCATGGAATAAGCGTTGAGCGCGCCGAAGCCAGCGAGTGCAAGTGTGCCTGCCGCTTCCGCCATTCCCTCAGCCGAGGAGATGTTTCCGATACCGTATAAAACGCTCATACTTGATACAACTACTTCTTTTGCCGCAATTCCCGAAATCAGCGCGACTGCTATCTGCCAGTAACCGAGTCCCGCCGTTGACAGCATAGGCACAAATAGACGTCCGAGCATTGCTCCGAAGCTGTTTGACATATCCATTACCGGACCGTGAATTCCGAAATTGAGCATTACCCATACAATTACCGAAGCTACAAAAATTGTAGTACCTGCTTTGGTAAGATAGTCCTTTACTTTTTCCCATACGTATATTGCGATAGAACGGGCATTCGGGGTTTTGTATTCAGGAAGTTCAATCAAAAGGGAAGCTGATTCATGAGAGCTCTTTTTTTCTATAACAGTCATGATTTTTGCAATTAAAATTGCGGTAAGCATTCCCAAAACATACATCGAAAATGCCGCGAGTGAAGCGTATTTTCCGAAAAACATTCCTGAAAATAAAACATATACGGGCATTCTCGCGCTGCACGACATAAACGGAGTTACGAGAATTGTTTTAAGACGGTCTTTCTGATTTTCAAGTGTGCGTGACGCCATAATCGCCGGAACCGTACAGCCAAAGCCAAGAAGCATAGGAATAAAGGCTTTTCCGGAAAGTCCGAGTTTACCCATTATAGAATCCATTACATAAGCGACACGTGCCATATAACCGGAATCTTCGAGAAATGCGAGTGCTAAAAACAGAATAAATATATTCGGTAAAAATGTAAGAATGCCGCCGACACCGGAAATAATGCCGTCTGCTATCAATGAAATTACCATATCGTTAACACCGATACTTGTCATTGTGCTGACTACAATTCCTGAAAAAGCGTCGAGCATATTGCCGAGTACTCCTCCCAGTATGCCACCCACTGAGAATGTCAGCATAAATACCGCCGCTATAATTCCAAGAAATATCGGAACGCCCCATATACGATGAGTAAGAACTGCGTCTATTTTAGCGGTTTGCTGAGCCTTGTTCTCACGGTTTACCATGCACTCGTTCATGATTTCTTCTATGAAATCGTATTTTTGACGTGTTATTTCATTTTCAAGGCTTTTGGGTACGATATCGCTTATATCGACTTTATCAAGTTCGCTCATAACCTCGTTGTCATGTTCAAGCAGTTTTATTGCCGCCCAGCGCAAATTGTGATATTCGGGGTAAACTTCCTCAACACGCTGAGCTACAAGATCGATTTTATCTTCAATATCATCTGAATACACCATAGCCCATTCTTTATGGTGATTGTGCTCATGCTTTGATTTTGATGGGTGATGATGTTCCATTACGGTGGTGCGGTTTGATTTGCTGTGATGAGCGATTGCATGAATTAACACATCAAGTCCGCTTTTTTTGCGGGCTGATACAGGAATTACGGGAACGCCAAGCATTTCAGGCATACGGTGAAGGTCGATTTCCATGCCGCGTTCTTGTACTATATCCATCATGTTCAGCGCAACAACGACAGGTTTACCGAGTTCGAGGAGCTGAAGGGTAAGATACAAATTTCTTTCCAGCGTGGAAGCGTCAACCACATCGACAATAACATCAACTTCATCATCTAAAATATATTTTCTCGATAATTTTTCCTCCATAGAATAAGACGTAAGGCTGTAAATTCCGGGGAGGTCAACAAGCTTGAACTCATCATCGTGATATTTAAATGCGCCTTCCTTTTTTTCAACGGTAACTCCCGGCCAGTTTGCGACTTTCAGCTTTGCGCCGGTATAAGCATTAAAAAGCGTGGTTTTGCCGCAGTTGGGGTTTCCGATAAATGCGGCATGTAAATCCTCTTTATCAGTATTGTTTTCCGGTACGGTTTCTTTTTTTAACTCTGCTTCTGATAATTTCATATAGACTTATCCTCCGTAACGATTATTCCCTCTGCGATTTTGCGTCCGACTGCGTACCGTGTACCACGAAAAGCCATTATTACTGCTCCGCCGATTTTACGGTTTACCAGTTTTAATTTTGTTCCCTCTATTAATCCGAGTATTTCAA
>CALWTV010000125.1 GCA_944384555.1 uncultured Clostridia bacterium
TATATTGTGTCATTTTCATGAATCATACAGGCGGCAGTTCGAGAGATTTCTCTGTAATTATCGAATACAGTCATATTGTCAAAATCGCGGTCATCCGGAGGTTTAACACTAATTTGCTGTACCGAAATTGCCCCTCCGTGTGTTCTCTTACAAATTCCTTTCTGCTCAAGCATTCTTAAATCCCTGCGCGCAGATTCATCGGAAATACCATACTTATTTGTGATTTCAGAAATTGTAATCTTACCGTTTATTTTAATAATCTCAGAAATTTCCTGGTGGCGTTCTTCAATAAACATATATGTACCTCCATATAATTTTATATTATCGAATTCGATATAATAATTATACAACATAAACGGTAATAAATCAATATATTCAGTAATCGAATTTGAGTATATTTATGAAATATATAATAAATCCACTGAGAACATATATTTATTCTCAGTGGAGATTTTATTTATTAAAATTATTTTAGAAATTTATGTAACTATTTAAATATAAAAATGTGCGCCAATAGCGGGACTTACCTGATTTGCAGGAAGCAGCCAACCAGATTTCAAAACCTCATTCATAACATATCCTCGGGCAAAATAGCAGCATGAAATTGCAAGATTAGACTGATATTCATCATTCGAAAAAATATCAGGTAAATCAGATTTAACTATTTTTGATATTTCATGATATAATGATTTTAATAAATTTTTATTAACATCGGCTAATTGAGTCAATTCCGATATTGTTTCGTTGTCAAGAGCTTTTACAATATTATTTATCTCATCAATATTTAAAATAACGACATCAGGACAAAAAATTTCTCCTTTTTTGCGAAGATAGCCATATTTCAACAAATCAGCTATTATATTTGTGTCGTTAATTTCTGTTTTACCTATTATAAAATCGTGAAGTACCTTTGATTCTTCATCTGTAAGCCAATCCGGTGTACGGTCTGCTATTTCATCAAAAAAATATTTAAATTGCTGAAATCCATAATGGCTTCCGTTATTGCCCACATATTTGGGTTCCGATATATTGCAGGACTGATAGCCTATAATATCCCATCTTCCATTGTCCGGACGTTCTGTATAATCACGAATATGTGGTTTTTTGTACAAAAAATAATCATATGCAAGCATTATAAGAGTCCATTTTGCACTTTCATAATCTTGATATGGACCATAGTATGTATATCCTTTTTCTTTTAAAACATCATTAAGTTTATCAACAAAATTCATCAAAGCGGCCGATATTTCATATGCGGCGTTAAGCTGAGCAACATGAGATTTTTCCTGAGCAGAAGCGCTGATAATAGGAAAAGCAGTCTGATATTTTTTATCTTTTTTTATTAAGAAAGTCTCACGGGTTAGATATTCAAGCTCATCTTCCATATATGGTAGCGCGACACCAAGCTCAAGTGAAAAAGTTTCAGCATTAGAGGGATTTCCATATGCCTGGAGCAGAATATTTTTATAAATCTTATGCTCCATAATACTGTATGGCTGATTTTTGTTACCGGGTTTTGAGCAATTGTTAGTGTAGTATACTTCCTCTGGCTTATAACTTTTTGAACCAAATTCTCTTGCCATATCCATACCTTCTTTCAACATTTTTCTTGCACGTTGCAGTCTTTTTTTTACAGTATCTATAGAAAGGGAAAGCAATTGGGATATATCACTTATGCTTAATTCATCAAAGTAGTAAGCAACCAAGATATTACGATATTCACTACTTATAAATGCAAGTTCACGGCGAAGACACGAAAGCTGTTCACTCTTTATCATGCAGTTAAGCATACTTTCGCTGTTATCTTCAATTTCACAGTAGCTAATATCAACACCGGATATTAATTCATATCTTCTATGTTTGCTGTCTGCCCATAAAGAATAGCGGTTGTGTGCAATCTTCCAAATCCATGCAGAAAAATTTATAGGTACTATTCCTTTATTGAGTGAAGCCACAATGTTCAATGCTATATCCTGCGTTAAATCTTCCGCATCAGTACTACTGCCTGTTTTCTTCAGACAGAAGTAGAATAGCTTATCCATATAATTCATAATAAAATCTATAATAAGTTTTTCTGTAATGTTTTGTGTTTTATCCATCAATCCCGCCCCTTTCATTCATATAGTGCGGTCATTTTTGATTTGGTGACATTTTTGACAAAAAATTTATGTATATATATTCGGGAATTTTTTATTAATAATATGTGTGTTCTTGTATAAATGCTTGACATATTTATATTAATATGTTACAATAATAAAAAATTAAAAGAGGTGCGGCAATGATTATTAAGTAATTCAAATTTATGTAAGATAGTAAATCACATTACCCTTAAAATGCTATTTTTAGAGGGTGTTGTTTGCTGTTGAAATTTGGATTGCTTGTCGTTTTTAAACGTCTTATTTATCATCTGTGGCGCTGTTTTTGTATTTTCTAGACTTTTTTACGAGTCTGCTTTTTGGCGTGATAAATAACTCCATTTTCGATTTGCAGTGATTTGCTGTCGAAATTGGAGTTTTTTGTTTGGAGGTATTATGTATGTTAGAACTTAAGAATATAAACATAAGTTTGAAGAAAGACGGCAGATATATAATAGATAATTTTTCCTTTACGCTAAAAAGCGGAGATAAAGCAGTTGTAATAGGCGAAGAGGGAAATGGAAAATCCACTCTTTTAAAATTTATTTATGACCGTACACTTATAGAATCTTATTGTGACTGTGAAGGCAGTATAATTACAAAGAGCAAAATTGCCTATCTACCTCAGATAATGGAAGAAAAATATAATGATAAATCACTTGCAGAATTCTTTTGTGACACGGACTATTATTTGTATACTAACACCCTTGATGAACTCGGACTTACTTTAGATTTTATTATGTCAGAGCAAAAACTAGGCACTCTTTCCGGAGGGGAAAAAGTGAAGGTGCAGCTAGCACGTCTTTTAATGCATGAACCGGATATTTTATTACTTGACGAGCCTACAAATGACCTCGATATAAGCACTTTATACTGGCTTGAAAATTTTATAGCAGAAAGCAAGCTGCCCATTTTGTTTATATCTCATGATGAATTGCTAATAGAGAATACGGCAAATGTAATTATACATATGGAGCAAATTATAAGGAAAACCAAGTGCAGAGTTTCAGTTGCTCGTTGTTCATACCGTGATTATTTGGAAAATAGGAGAAGTAATTTTGAACATCAGGAGCAGGTAGCGCAAAAGCAACGAGATGATTACGACAAGCAGATGGAAAAATGGAGACAAATATATAGCCGTGTTGAGCACGAACAAAAAACAATCACAAGACAGAATCCGAGCGGTGGAAGATTACTTAAAAAGAAAATGCATACAGTTCTTTCAATGGGAAAGAGGTTTGAGAGAGAACGAGAAAATTTTCTTGATTTTCCGCAGGAGGAAGAAGCTATTTTAACTAAATTCGATAGCAATATAGGTATTCCGTCAGGAAAAACAGTTCTTGATTTTTCAATTGATAGTTTAAATATTAACGGGAATTATTTAGCTGGTAATATAAAACTTTATGTTTCTGGAAATGAACACATCGGCATCACAGGAAAAAATGGTGTAGGAAAATCGACTTTACTAAAAATTATTTGGAATGAGCTAAAAAGCAGGAAAGATATAATTGCAGCTTATATGCCTCAAAATTATAGAGAAGTGCTTGACTTTGACAAAACTCCCATAGAGCATCTTTCAGAAAACTATACAAAAGATGAAATAACAAAAGCACGTACATACATGGGAAGTATGAGATTTACTCATGAAGAAATGACCGGAAAAATCGGAGATTTAAGCGGTGGTCAGAGAGCGAAGATATTATTTTTGGATATGGTTCTTCAAGGTGCAAATGTGCTCTTACTTGATGAGCCTACAAGAAATTTCAGTCCGCTTTCCGGTCCGGTTGTAAGAAACGCTCTTGAAAATTTTGGCGGATCTATAATCAGTATATCTCATGACAGAAAATATTTAAATGAGGTTTGTGACAAGGTATATGAATTAACTGAAGGCGGACTTTTTCGGATATAAGAGTATACCATATTAAAATTAGTATATCAAGGTGAAATTATAAAAAGTAAACGCAAAATTAAGGAATAGGTCATCAAAAAATAAGTTATTAATTCAATAAATATTAAACTTATTTTTTTAAAACAGTTACTGTTAATTTTGCGTTTACTTTCTTTTATTGTGATATATAAGTCAATATAAATTTATATAAAAAATCTTGTAACAGAGGTAAATATAAAACAAATAACAATTCCGCATATGGCCGGTACGATAAATGAAACGGCAGTCCATTTTAAACTTGCGGTTTCTTTTTTTATTGTCATAAGCGTAGTTGAACATGGCCAGTGCATAAGCGAAAAAATCATTACATTGACTGCGGTTACCCATGTCCAGCCGTTATCGACCAAAAGCTGTTTTATACTCAAAAGGTCATCAGTTTGAGTAATGGTTCCCTGTGACATGTAAGCCATTATGATAATTGGAATTACAATTTCATTTGCAGGAAAACCAAGTATAAATGCAATTAAAATAACTCCATCAAGTCCAATAAGTTTCGCAAATGGGTCTAAAAATTCTGAACAATGCTTTAAAATTGAACAGTCACCGATTGTTATATTCGCCATAAGCCAGATTATAAGGCCGGCAGGTGCAGCAACAGCAACAGCTCTTCCGAGAACAAATAGGGTTCTGTCAAAAATTGAACGTACAATAACTTTTCCGATTTGCGGTTTGCGGTAAGGAGGCAATTCAAGCGTAAAAGAAGAGGGAACACCTTTTAAGATAGTTTTGGATAATACTTTGGACACAACAAACGTCATTATTATACCAAAAACAACAACAGAAGTTAATAAAAGAGATGATATCAAAGAAGTAGACAAACTTACGGAATCATATGTAAAAAACATGGATATAACCGCGATAAGGATAGGGAAACGCCCGTTGCAGGGGACAAAATTATTCGTGATAATGGCAATAAGGCGTTCACGCGGTGAATCAATTATTCGACATCCGACTATACCGGCGGCATTGCAGCCGAATCCCATGCACATAGTGAGAGCCTGTTTTCCGCAGGCGCAGCATTTTTTGAAAGGTTTATCGAGATTATATGCAACACGCGGTAGATAACCCGAATCCTCAAGTAAAGTGAACAGTGGAAAAAATATCGCCATCGGCGGAAGCATAACTGAAACTACCCATGCAAGCACACGATATATTCCAAATACAACCATTTCAATGATCAAAGTGGGAGCACCAATAGTTTCAAGAAAATGGGTCAATGGTATTTCAAATCCGAAAAGTAGGTCGGATATAATCTGAGACGGATAATTTGCGCCTGTAATCGTAATCCATAGTATAACTGCAAGCATTAAAATCATAACAGGATATCCGGTAATCCTGCTTGTTAAAATTCGGTCAATACTACGGTCAGAAATGCTGAAATTTTTTCTTTCTGATTTATTTTCTGAAGTGACTACACCGTCGCAGATTTCTTCTGCTTTTTTTACTATACTTGAAGCGATTATATCTTTTAAATTTTCAATACTTATATTATTTTCTGATAAATATTTTTTTGCTGTATCAATAATTTTCAAGATATTATCATCTGTATCTGAATTAGAAAAAATATCTTTTTTTAGATATGAATTTAATTCATCAATAAGAGATTTATCATAATCAAGTAATTTAAGACTGAGCCAGCGCGAATTTATTTTTTCACCTGCAATTTTTTTTACTTCCGGTTCGATAATCTCAATTGCGGATTCAATTGTATCTCCGTAATCGGCTTTAGCAATCTTTTTGTTTTTTTGCGAATTATCAATTAAACAGTCAATTGAATAAAGCAAAGATTTAAGGCTTTTCTTTTTACGCGCTACAATCCCTATTACTGGTACTCCAAGTCTTTCGGAAAGCAGATTTAAATCTATTTTTATATTTTTGCGTTCGGCTTCATCAAGGAGATTTACGCATATTATTACATTTTCAGAAATTTCCATTATTTGAAGCGCTAAATTCAAATTTCGTTCAATACAAGTAGCATCACATACTACTACAACAGCATCAGGTTCACCAAAACAAATAAAATTTCGTGCAGTTTTTTCGTCGGGAGACTCCGACATAAGCGAGTATGCTCCCGGAATATCTACCATTACATAAGAATATTTCTCGCTTTTGCAAAATCCTTGAGCATTAGTGACAGTTTTGCCGGTCCAGTTTCCGGTATGTTGGTTCATGCCTGTAAGTCCGTTAAATACAGTACTTTTTCCGACATTAGGATTTCCCGCAATTGCAATTACCTTATCTGATGGTGAATGTTTTTTTATAATAAACTCGGAATCAATTGCATTAATTCCGACTGAATTATTTGTAAGTCCCATTTCACACTCTCCTTACTTTATCAGTACGGTTATATATCAAAATATCATTACAATCCTCACATCTCAAAGCGATTACTGCACCGCGTATCAGAAACGCACATGGATCTCCGAGTGGACTTCTTCCCACACACTCAATTTTTGTATTTTCTGTAAGACCTATGTCAAGCAATCGGCGACGCATTGAGCCTTTTGATAAAATTTCTTTTACAATTGCAGTTTGCCCCGGATTTACATCATTAAGTGTAAGCGTTTTTTCCATAATATATTATATTCTCCGATTTATTCTGTATTTGATAATATTAATGCAAAGTATAAATTTATATGTCCCCTGATATATTATATTTATCTATATTTATTTATGACACGATAGCATAAAAGCTTGACGAATAAATTTATGTATGATATCATTGTGTTATTAGTCTATAAATAAATATGGAGGTAAAATTTATGGCATTAATGCACGTTAATTTTTTTTCTGATGTTCTCGGAATGTGTATGCAAATGGACGTTATAATTCCGCAAAGAACTTCAGGGCAAATCGGAATGGAAGGCGTTGACGGAGGCAATTCATATCCTACGCTGTATTTGCTCCACGGAATGAGTGATGACCATACGATATGGCAGCGCAGAACTTCAATTGAGAGATATGCAAATGATCTTGGTATTGCGGTCGTAATGCCGACAACTCATTTGGGTTGGTACACAGATATGAAGTACGGCGGAAAATATTATACATATATAGCAAAGGAACTTCCGAAAATCTGCCGTGACTTTTTCCCTAAGATGTCGCCTCGCCGTGAAGATACGTTTGCCGCAGGACTTTCAATGGGTGGATACGGTGCGTTTAAACTCGGTATAAACTGCTCAGAAACATTTGGTGCAGTGGCGTCACTCTCAGGAGTGCTTGATATTACCATGCGTGATTGGAATAACAATGACCAATTCTGGATAAATATTTTCGGGCAGGCGGAAGAAGTTGCCGGAAGTGAGAATGATTTAATACACATGGCGTCAAAACTCAAGGACTCTGGAAAACCTGTTCCTAAATTTTATATGTGGTGCGGTACTGAGGATTTTCTTTATGGTCAGAATATAAAAATGCGCGACCATTTAAATTCTCTCGGATTTGATTTAACATATGAAGAATCAGAAGGTGACCATCAATGGAAGTATTGGGACGCAAAAATTCAGGATATATTAAAATGGCTCCCCATTAAGAAATAAATAAAATAAAAAAACGGTTAGTCTAAGTTCATTACGAATAAAGACAACCGTTTTTATTAAAAATATAGTAAATTAGGGATTACTACTTAATAATTCAAAAAATTTTTTAAAAACTTAATCCATTTTCAAATTGGTCTTAAGCCTTCAATTCTTGTTTTCTATTCATTTCAGCAAATTTGTGATATTTTTTTCCGATAATATTCGAATATATTGTAGAAACAAGTATAGGAAGTATGTAAGCAGCGGTTCCAATCAAGAATTTCGTCCATCCATCCAAGAAAAATATAAGTACAAAAATTGTCGGAATTGTCACCATTTCAGCAATAGACATAAAATTATGTGTTTTATGCCAAATGACTGGATAGGCTAAAGTGAATCGAGTTCTTATACCAAATGTATTATTTTGCTGAACTTTTGTTACGCGAATACCAAATACTATTGTAATAACAAAATACACAAGAAGCGTAAACGAAAAAGCGTCAAAAATCATATATTTATATGATTTAATTAGGACATACGCAAAGATAATAAAAGTATAAACTAAAATAGCATTAAAAATATAGGTATTTTTTCTTAGTTTTTTATTGAATAAGATAAGTAGCATTAAAAGCGGGGACAGGCTAAATAAAAATGTTAAAATTTCTGTTGCATAAAATCCGATAGAGAGAATCAAAATCACCATACTAACGCCAATGATTAAAGAAATAATATATTTCATAAAATATCCTCCGTTCCTTGCAGTAAAAAACGAAAAAAGAAATCTTTTTATTTAACCTATTATCTATATAATTATACTATATAATATATTTTTTACAATGTCAACATAATTTATATATTACTTATCATAAATTTTGATTTTTGAATTTAAAAATTCAACAGCAAGCGCAATATCAGCGGCAGGATTGTCGCCGACTTCACGCTCGATTGTGAGAAATCCTGTATATCCAATATCGTCAAGTGCGGCAAGATAACGGTCAAAATCGACATTACCCTGACCGAGCGGCACTTCTTTGAAATAATCCCATATTCTTAAGTCACCGATTCCGCCGTCAGCAAAAAAACCATAAATTTCGTGACGGTCGCACTTCTGAAGATTAACGCCGTCCTTTGCGTGAGTATGTACAATATAATCACGGAGAGTATATACCGCTTTAACCGGGTCATCTTCCGTTACCATTACAAGATTCGCAGGGTCGAGATTTACTTTTACGCCGCGCGCTGATAAACTATCAAGGAAATTTTTGAGCATTTCAGCTTTTTCGGGTCCAGTTTCAACTGCAAATGACGCGCCTACGCTGTCAGCATATTCCGCAAGTTCATTGCACGCTTCCTGCATTATCTTATAAGTATCATTTATTTCATCGGGAATAACGCCGATATGTGTAGTTACGATTTTTGTGCCGAGTTCAATCGCAAGGTCAACGATACGCTTTGATTTTTCGATTTTCCATACGTTGTCTTCTGCAATTTGGAAACCGTGTCCTTCAAGGTCGCCGCATAATGCGGAAACTACAAGTCCATTATCATCAAGAATTTTCTTTTTTTCTGCAATTATTGAAGGAGTAAGGTTTTCTGGAGCCATTTCACCATGGGTAGCATAAATCTGAACGCCTGCCGCGCCGAGTGATTTTGCTGTTTCGATATTCTCACGAAAACTTTTTTTGAGCGAATCAGCCATAATTCCTATACTGAATCTGTTCATATTTTAAAATCCTCCTTTGTGTTTATTTTTTTGAAATTTTGAATGTGTAGAGATAATTTGAATCTATATCATCGGGATTGATCGGGGGAACGGATATCTTCAATTTACCGTTATTATCAATTGCTGTTATCGGAATTGAGTTGCCGCCAAGCAGACTTATTTCCATGTCGGGCGAATAATCGATTTCGTCAAGGGCTATTTCGCCAAACGGGAAACGGTTTATTATTGCATATACTGCATCTGGCTTTTTCGTGTAATATATTCCCTCAGATTTATTTGACGTATACTTGCGGCTTGAATAAATCGCTTCTCCGTTTGTGCTAAGCCACTTTCCTATGTCAAGTAGGCGTTCTTCCATTACAACAGGTATTGTACCATCAGTGGCAGGACCGATATTGAGCAGGAAATTTCCGCCCTTTGAAACAAGAGAGCAGAGAAGTTCTATTAATGCTTTTGAACTCATGTAATCAGAAGAATGTTCAATTCTATTAAACCCGAATGACGCACCAATTCCACGGCATTCCTCAAAAGGACGGTCATCAGCAATATCATTTATGGATTTTCCAAAGCCGATTTCACCATATTCCGTTGTGAAATTTCCGCCGAGAGAACCGCGTGTTTCACTACCCCATCGGTCATTTGGCACTATAAAGTCGCGTACTGATGATTCATTATAAAGCCAAGTAAGAAAATCAGTTGAATGCCATACACTGCTTGGATGTGACCATTCGCCATCGGTAAAAAGGGTATTAGGCTGATATTTTTCAACAAGTTCCTTTAACATAGGAATTAAATGCTCTGTTGCATATAATTCAGGATTTTTGAGATAAAGCGGATTCCACCATTCGTATACAGAATGATATACTCCGAACCGTACATCAGTTTTTGAAAGAGCATCTTTGAGTTCCTGACAGAAATCGCGGTGAGGTCCTACGTCAAAGCTGTTCCAGTTCCATGCGTATTCGGATTTGTACATACAGAAACCGTCATGATGCTTTGACACGAGATTCATGTATTTTGCCCCGCTTTTTTGAAACAGTGAAGCCCATTCATCAGCATCAAACAGCTCAGCTTTAAACATTGAGGCAAGGTCAGCATAATTGAAATTTTCACCGTACATGCGCTTATGGAATTTTGCGGCGTTGTGTTCTGGATTTTTAATTTGTTCACCGTACCATTCAGCGTATTCACCTCGGTTAGTGTATGCAGGTACTGAGTAAAGCCCCCAGTGAATAAAAATACCGAATTTAGCGTCGGCAAACCATTGTGGAACAGGTCTTGAATTGAGAGATTGCCAGTTATTCTCGTATTTCATGATATATTACCCTCGTTAATATGTAAATTTAATGTTATGGTATTTCGCTTTATATTCCTATTATACAATACAGTTATAAATAATTCAATATCTTATAACAGAAACACTGTAAATACCGTGTACAAAAAATAAAATAATATTTATTTGAAATAATGGCAATAATTTATAATAATCGATAAATGTATTAAAAAATAATGCATTGGAGATAAATGTCAAAAAACAGAAATTAATTTTAAGTTAAAAATAATAAAAAAAACTTGACAAGGTATGTAGATTGTGGCATAATAAATTTAATTAGTCTAACAAATATACACCGAGGATTAATAATGGATTATGATTTTACGGCAGAGCTTAATGAACTTCTTGTCGATACCTATAATACTATAAATAAAGTTGAGGAAAACGCGCTCCGTCAGATAGGGGTCGGTAAACTCTCCATTTCCGAATTTCATATTCTTGAATCCGTCGGAACTGATAACACTGGAAAAACAATCGGGGAAATTGCGTCAAGTCTTTCCGTGACGCTTCCGACAATAACCGTTGCTATCAATAAATTGGAAAGTAAAGGTTATGTATGCAGGAATAAAAGTCAAGATGACGGCCGCCGCGTATATATTACTTTAACAAAACTTGGCAGAAGAATGAATGCTGCACATAGGTATTTCCATGAAAATATGGTGTGCGAGTTATGCCGAGGATATAGCGAAAGCGAACTTAAAATGTTAATTGACTGTTTGTATAAGCTGAATAGTTATTTTAAAAAGAATGATTTTTCTAAGAATATACAGGAAAATGATGAAAATGACAAATAAACCGCGGTGCGGATTTTAAACGGAGGACTTAAAAATATATGAGTTTTAAGATAATTGGTACGGGCAGCGCATTGCCGGAAAAAGTTGTAACCAATTTTGATTTGGCAGAATTTCTTGATACTAGCGATGAGTGGATTCGTACCAGAACCGGAATAATCGAAAGACGTGTAATTAATAATGAGTCTATGCTTGATTTGGCTGAAAAAGCTGCATTAGGAGCGATAAACAGTGCAAATTTAAAGCCGTCTGACATAGATATGATTATTTTTTCAACATTACAGGGAGATTATGTTACTCCGTCTATGTCCTGTCTGCTTCAAAAAAGACTTAATGCCCCTTGCCAGCATGTATTTGATATAAATATTGGCTGCTCAGGATTTATTTTTGCACTTGATTTGGCAGATTCATACGTATCTCTGAAAAAAGCAAAAAATGTACTGATTGTATGCTGTGAAATATTGTCGCGTTTCGTTAACTGGCAAGATAGAAGTACATGTGTGCTTTTCGGCGATGGTGCAGGAGCAGTTGTAGTATCTGAGGGAGAAAGCCTTATTGATATCAAATTTACAATAAGCGGAAATGCGGAACATCTCGGAATACATCCCGTTGCCGGAAATTCCCCGTTTAGTGAATCAGATCAAAGCAGAAAATGGCTTTATATGAATGGTCAAGAGATTTATAAGTTTGCGGTTGAATCAATTACGCGAGATATTAAGGAAGCATTGGAAAGAAATTCACTTTCTCCTGATGACATAGCATATTTTATTCTTCACCAGGCAAATCTCAGAATTATTAATTCCGCAAAGCAAAAATTAAATCAACCAGATGAAAAATTTCCTCATAATCTGGAACGTTACGGAAATACGTCGTCAGCAACAATTCCGATTCTGCTTGATGAGGTAAACCGCAAAGGCTTAATCAAAAACGGCGATAAAGTTGTCCTTGACGCATTTGGTTCGGGACTTACTACCGCTGTATGCATTTTAAATTGGATTTCATAACCTTAATCGGTTGTGCAAATATAAATATTAATAAAAATATATAATTTTAAATTTTGGAGGATATTTTAAAATGACACTCGAAAAGGTAACTGCTATACTCGCTGAATATAAGGAAATGGACGCATCTGAAATCACAGCTGAATCTACATTTGAAGAACTCGGTCTTGATTCACTTGATGTAGTTGAAATCGTAATGAAAATAGAAGATGAGTTTAACATCACTCTCGAAATGAATTCTGAAATCAATACAGTAGGCAAGCTTGCTGACTTCATCGACACTCTCTTATAATTTTACATTATAATTATAAAGTTAAAATCAATCCAAAAAGACTGCGGTCAATTTTGAATCTCAATAAATTTAAAAGAGTGGAATAATTTTATGATAAAAACTGATATTTGCGATTTGCTCAGAATCGAATATCCGGTTTTTCAGGGCGGTATGGCATGGGTAGCGAATGCTTCTCTTGCCACTGCCGTTTCAGAAGCCGGAGGTCTTGGCATAATTGCGGCAATGAATTCAAACGGCGAACAACTTCGCGCTGAAATAAAAAAAGCAAAGGAAATGACTGACAAGCCTTTTGGCGTTAATGTTATGCTCATGAGTCCTTATGCTGATGAGGTTTCTGCGGTTATTGCGGAGGAAAAAATTCCAGTTGTTACAACAGGCGCGGGAAATCCGTCAAAATATATACCTCTCTGGAAAGAAAGCGGTGCTAAAATAATTCCGGTTGTTCCGTCAACAGCACTTGCAAGAATGGTTGAAAAACGCGGTGCAGACGCTGTTATTGCGGAGGGCGGAGAATCAGGTGGTCATGTGGGAGATTTAACTACAATGGCGCTTGTACCTCAGGTATGCGATGCAGTTAAAATTCCGGTAATAGCAGCCGGAGGAATCGCTGACGGACGCGGGATTGCAGCGGCATTTATGCTTGGTGCGGTAGGAGTTCAGATGGGCACACGTTTCCTTGTGGCTAAAGAATGTACAATTCATCAGAATTATAAAGATAAAGTGCTTGCGGCAAAAGATATAGATACAATAGTAACCGGTAAGCGTTTAGGTCATCCTGTGCGTTGCCTTAAAAATAACCTTTCCCGTTCTATGTTTGAAAAAGAATATGATTCTTCAGTATCAAATGAGGAACTTGAAAATATGGGTGTAGGCGCATTAAGACGTGCGGCTATTGACGGAGATACCTCTAACAGTACACTTATGGCAGGACAGATTGCCGCAATGGTTACAAAAGAACAAACTTGCAAAGAAATAATAACCGAGATAATGCAGGAAGCTGAAACTATCTTAAAAGGAGCTTCAAAATGGGTAAAATAGCATTCGTATTCGCAGGACAAGGCGCACAGTACAGCGGAATGGGGAAAACTCTTTTTGAAAATAATGCCGCAGCGAAAGCTGTATTTGAAATGGCAGATTCAATTCGTCCGGGTACATCTGAAATGTGCTTTACCGGAACTGCGGAACAGCTTTCTCAGACAATAAATACTCAGCCATCGTTATTTACGGTTGATTTGGCTTGTGCCGCTGCAATCGATGAAATGGGAATTCATGCAGATATGGTAGCAGGATTTTCGCTTGGTGAAATTGCTGCTAACGCATATGCTGGAACTTTTTCTTATGAAGATGCATTTCGTCTAGTATGCAAACGTGCTGAGTTTATGAGTGAATGTGCTGAAAAAAACAAGGGCTCTATGGCGGCTGTTTTAAAACTTTCAAATGAAAAAGTTGAAGAACTTGCCTCAAAATTTGAAAAGGTATATCCTGTAAATTATAATTGTAACGGTCAAGTATCTGTTGCGGGTGCTGAAAATGAAATGGACGAATTTTGTGCTCTTGTAAAAGATAACGGCGGAAGAGTTGTGAAACTTGCGGTAAGTGGTGCGTTTCACAGTCCGTTTATGACTGAAGCATCTGGTAAACTTGCGGAAGTTTTATCAAATATGACTCCGGCAGTTCCTAAAATTTCAGTATATTCAAATGTAACCGCGCAGCCTTACGGAGAAAATATCGCAGAACTTATCGCAAAACAGGTAATGAGCCCGGTTAAATGGGAAAAAACTGTGCTTAATATGATAGCTGACGGTGCGGATACATTTATCGAAGTAGGAGCTGGAAAGGTACTAAGCGGTCTTATTAAAAAAATATCCGCAGATGTACGTATTTGCAATGTTGATAATTTTGATGACGCCGTTAAGACAGTACAGGCAATAAACGGCTGATTATGC